>CAKZQV010000336.1 GCA_937141895.1 uncultured Verrucomicrobiota bacterium | reverse complement strand
GCAACTTAAACCGCCAGCAATATTTTATCGATCAGCTGGGTCAGACCAAAGCCGAAGCCCTGGAGGAAAATCTCAGGCGCATTAATCCTTACGTCACCTACGAAGCCCACACCATAAAAGTGACGCCCGAAAATATTCCGGAGCTGTTCGGCTCCGTCGACGTCATGGTCGAGGCCTTCGACCGCGCCGATCAGAAAGCCATGCTCATGCAGCACTTTAAAACTGCGCCGCTCGTCGCCGCCTCCGGACTAGCCGGCTATGGATCCAGCGAAACCATGGGGGTGCGCAAAATGGGCGACCGCCTATACATCATTGGCGACCTCGAAACCGGTGCCGCCCCGGGCTGCGGCCTCATGGCGCCCCGCGTCGGCATCGCCGCCCACATGCAGGCCAACACCGTCCTCCGTATTTTATTAGGTGAAGAGTGAATCTGTTCGAAAACATACCGGAACATCTGGCAGAAGAGCTGACTGAGGTTTTGGCTGAGAGTTCCCATGTTCGGATCGAGCGGATTGTGTCCGAGGGCCACGCCTCGCAGGAAGACTTCTGGTATGATCAGGAACAGAACGAATGGGTGCTGTTGGTTTCGGGATCTGCCGTTCTCGAATTCGAAGATCATACCATTGAAATGAATCCCGGAGACCAGGTCCTCATCCCGGCCCACCAAAAGCACCGTGTGGCTTCAACATCCAAAACCGAAAAAACCATCTGGCTTGCCGTTTTTTATGGCTAACCACAAAGGCACGCAGAGCTCCAAGATCCTTTGTATTTTTCTTCGTGTCCTTCGTGCCTTCGTGGTTCAATTCTTTGCATGATTCGTGCGCGCTATAGATTTGGGGAATATGAGCTCCTTGTGGTGCAGGTGCTCCAGAGCACCTATGGAACTTTCAACTATCTGCTCTGCAAAAAAGGTCAGGCCATTTTGATCGACTGCGGGGAGGCGGCGCCGATTTTCCAGGCATTGGAAAAAGAAAACCTTCAGCTGACCGATATTCTGATTACCCATAATCATGGTGATCATGTGGGCGGATGCCGGGAAGTGCAGGATCGGCTGGGTGTGCAATCGATCAGCCCTGCGGTGGAAAGCCGCGAGTTTCCAATCCTTGGAACTACCTGCCGATCCTTCGATGTTTCAGGACATCTTCCGCTGTGTAAGGCCTACTATTTCCCCATGCTTAAAATTGTCTTTGTCGGCGACACCATCATCGGCGGAGCCGTCGGCCGGCTGATGGGCGGAACGGCGGAGCAGTTTTTCCAATCCCTGGAAAAAATTAAACAGCTGCCGGATGAAACGATCGTATTCGGTGGGCACGATTATCTCGAAGACAACGCCGCCTTTGCTTTATCGGTAAATCCAGAAAATGAAGCGATGAAGAAACTGCTCGAATTATACAAATCCGAACCCCTCGCCGCGGTTTTCCAACCCTTGGAAAAAGAGAAAAAATCCAATCCGTTTTTACAGGTTCAATCCGCCGATGAATTTGCGGCACTCAGGAAAAGAAAAGATCATTTTGGGTAGGGTCAGACCGCCGGGCTGACCTAGGCGCGCTCGGCGATCGCGCCCTACCGATTAAAGTCCGCGCTCTTTTTTAATCAGATCGTAGGCATCGTTCACCTTCGCAAGCTGATCATGGGCATACGTCATAAATTCTTCCGGCAGGCCTTTAGAGGCCAGTTTATCGGGATGAAATTCCATGCATTTCTGACGGTAGATTTTTTTGATTTCTACGTCGGTTGCATCGGGCGAGACATCGAGCACTTTATAGGCATTGCTCAGGGCATTCGCCTGACGGGCCGGAGAAGCGGCCCCGCCGCCGAAGCCGCCGTTCAGCAGGGCATCGATGGTGCCGGGGCGCAGGCGAAAGGCGCGTTCGGCCTGCAGTAGAATTTCGCGCTCGTTGGCATGAATCGACCCATCGGCCGCGGCGACGGCGTGCAACGCACCGATAAACGTCATGGCAATCTGTGGATTAAACTGAATAACGCCGGCGAGCTGATTGATGTAGTCGGCGGCGGTATGCGGATCATCTTTCGCACGCCGGAAAATTTCGATGGCCTGGTTACGCGTTTCGCCGGTATAGCGAAATCGGGCCATGATGGCTTCCACCGCATCAATTTCATCCTGCGTGATTTTACCATCGGCGCGCGCCATTTTTGCCAGGCAGCCGAAGAAGGCGACCTGGAAGGTCTGCGAAATCTGTTTTACTTTGTTGGTTCCGCGATCGAACTGATGACCGACCAGAGCGCCGATGGTTCCTCCGAGCAGCGGGCCGCCCACCAGTGTGCCGAGAACGCCGCCTACAATTTTACCTGTCCATGCCATGATTAAATCCTGCCTTTACTGCGAGGCCGGCAAGATGCCGGCGGTATGGTTCCCCGTCATTCTGGCGACCTTGTTAAAAGAGTGCGTATCCTAACGGTTTGTCTGGCGGTTTCAATGGGAAATGGGCATGGTGAAATCCATGAATGAACAACCCAATAATCCCCTGCACGGCATCACGCTGGAGAAGCTGCTAAATCAATTGGTCGACCACTATGGCTGGGACGAACTCGGACGCCTCATCGATGTCCGATGTTTCAATTGGGAGCCGAGTATTAAATCGAGCCTTAAATTTCTACGCAAAAATCAGTGGGCGCGCGATCAAGTGGAAGACCTCTTCCTAAACACCGATTTTTCTGAACAACCGTGACTTAAGACGGAATTATTTCAACGCCAAGCGCGCCTTCTGAACCATTCTGATGTGTTCCTGTGTTTCATTCGCCAGCTGTGCTGCTGCTTTTTGAAAGGACGATCCGTTGGATTTTGCAAATTCGAAGAACCGCGTGTCGATAATCGATGATTCTATGGAAAGTGCGATGCTGATGGCCTGTTTCTGGGAAGGGGGACGTTCTTCAGCCTCGGTGATTTTTTCCTGAATAAAATCAATCAGCTTTTGGACATCGGAAGGGCTGAAATGATCAAGCCCTCGTAACAGCTCGCCTTTCTTCAGATCTTCTCTTACATCCTGAAGAAGACCGGCATGCTTCTGTTCTTCTTGTGAAAGGTGAGACCAGAAATCTATCTGATCCGGATAAAGCGAGCCGTATGCAGCGTAGAGCGAACCTATTTTACTTTCGCATTCAAAGAGCTTTCCCAGAATAAGATCCTGAGATTCTTGAATTTTAGTCAGCATGCTCATGAATCACCCTTCTTCAAGTATAAGTTTTACCGCATTGTTCAGGACATCCAGCGGAACCGGTTTATGAAAAACGTATCGGGCACCGAACATTTTTGCCTGATTGAGGAAGTTCAGCGGCACATTTCGCATCCCACCGGAAATTGCGATGACCGGAACATCAGCATGGGTGTTCTTTATGCTTAACAGGATTTCCAGGCCATCCATTTCCGGCATAAGAATATCGGTAATAATCAGGTCCGGTTTCTGTTCCTCGAGTAATCTCATCCCGATTTTACCATTTTCGGCCTGAATAACCGTGTACCCTTGACCCGTTAAAAATTGTGAAAAGACAGCCTGAACCGTGGGGTCGTCATCAATCAGTAAGATCGTTGTCATAAAAAGAGCACCGTTTAAAAAAAATTATTGTTTACTAACACTTTTGATAGTAGCGATGAGTTGCTTTTCCGTAAAGGGCTTATTCTCAAGAGTGTAATCTGTTTCAAGAAGATGCGGCCAACGTTCCGCGTAGTCGTTGAAGCCACTGAATAGTACAACATGAATGGATGGATCCCTTTTTCTGACGGTCCCCGCCAGCTGGCTTCCGCTCATGTCCGGTAAGACCATGTCGCTCATGAGCACATCGAATTGGCCATTCATTTGTTCGAATAGGGCCAAGCCTTCTTCGGCTGTTTTAGCGGCCATAATATTGCATCCGACTTCGGAGAGTATATCCACGGCGCCATGGGTGGCCTCCAGCGCATTTTCGACAAATAGAATACGCATTTTGGATAGGGGGATGGACAAGGGGGGTTCATCACTTTCGGATGTTTCTTGATCGGAAACCAGAGGTAGGTAGATTTTAAACGTAGAGCCCAAGCCCGGTTCGCTATACACATGAATCCAGCCTTCGCACTGTTTAATGATTCCGTAAATAACGGAAAGGCCCAGGCCGGTTCCGCATCCGACATCTTTTGTGGTGAAGAACGGATCAAAGATTTGTTTTAAAATATCCGCATCTATTCCGGAACCGGTGTCGGTGATCGCGAGACAGGCGAAAGCGCCCGGTCTTGCATGGGGGATATAGATGGCATCCTGCTGACTGAATAGGGTGCGGTGGGTCGAAATGGTCAAACGGCCGCCTTCGCTCATCGCATCGCGCGCGTTAACGGCAAGGTTCATAATCACCTGAGAGAGCTGGCCCTCATCGCCCTCGATGAGGATAGGATCATCGTCGAGCTGCAAGACCAGTTCATGGGATTCGCCTAAAAGCACGCTCAGCAAAGCCTCCGCATTATAGACGGAGGTGTTCAGGTCCAGCTCTTCGGTTTGGCGGGCTTCTTTTCGGCTGAAGGTCAGCAGCTGCCGGGTTAGATCGGCCGCGCGCGTTGAGGCTTTATGAATTTCGCCTGCGTTTTTATATTCAATTGTATCTTTCGGCAACGTCAGTTGGAGCAATTCGCTGAAGCCTTGAATGCCCTGCAGGATATTATTGAAATCGTGCGCTACACCACCGGCCAGCTGGCCGATCGCTTCCATTTTTTGGGCCTGCTGAAGTTCCACTTCCCGGACCAGTTCATCTGTAATATCGCGTTTGACCGCGACATAGTTGACAATATTGCCAGCCTCATCTTTCACGGGTGCAATGCTAGCCTCTTCGGTATAGGTGGAGCCCTGTTTGTTCTTGTTGACTATTTGGCCATTCCAGGTCTGTCCGGATGAAATGGTGTCCCAAATATCCTGATAAAATTCAGGCGGATGCATACCGCTATTCAGAATTGAAGGTGTTTGGTTGATGGCTTCGTCGAGCCGGTATCCGGTCACGCGTTCGAAGGCCGGATTTGCATATTGAATAATGCCTTTTTCATTCGTCACCACGATGGTTTCGGGGGATTGTTCAATGGCGGTGGAAAGCAGCTGGAGCTGATTTTGCGTTTCTCTTATTTCCGAAATGTCTTCGAGCATCCACAAAGAACCCGCTTCGGTTGGGTTCGATGGATCAAGTGCACTTCCGATCAGTCGGCACCAGAATCGCGACCCATCCTTGCGTTGGAACTCCATCGTGTGGTCATACCGTTTCCCTTGGCCCAGTTCCCGGTAAGCGGTTTTCCCAATCTCCTGAAATTGCTTGTCCGACCCATAGAGGATGCGGGTGGGATGACCCCTTAGCTCCTCTTCAGAATACAGGAGCATCTCGCACAGGCGGGGATTGACCCATAGCAGCTTACGGTCTTCAACCAGCGCAATGCCCAATGTGCTGTTATCCAAGATCAGGCTTTGGATGCGGCTGATCTCGCGCAGGGATTGCTCGGCTTTTTTCTGTTCGGCAATGAATCGGGCCTGCTGCATGTTTTGAAAAGCCGATGATGAGAGCTGGTTGGCCAGTGTATAGAGGGCTGCCGCAACTTTTTGAAAACGTTCATACGACATGACCGGTACACGGTGGAATGCCTCCATAAATTTATGTTCATCAGCACCGATTTCCTGTGCGTATGTGCGCATGGCGTCATCGGTCTGGCACCCATCGCGCACCTGGCCGATCAGCCAGTTAGCAATGTGCTGTCCACCGACCTCGATACTGGCTCCGGCATCCCACAGCCCGCAGCTGAGGCATTGCTGAATAATCGGCCCCTCATCGTTGTAACGCCCGATTGCGGCATCGGATTTAATGCAGTTGGCGCACCCCTTTTCGGTTTGGCGAATGATATCGAAACACAGTTCCGTAAAATTGCTGGGAGAGGTGATCGGGGTTCCATCCGGATGGGTGATGATCGAGGCCACACCGGTGGCTTCGGAAAACTCATCCTGAATCCGCTGGATTTCCTCTTGGCTGAACAG
>CAKZQV010000335.1 GCA_937141895.1 uncultured Verrucomicrobiota bacterium | reverse complement strand
TCGACGATCCGCAATCGTTTGCTCAGAAGACGTCCAACCGAACATTTGAGGAGATCTTTGAAACTAGCGAACCTGTGAAGGACCCTATAGAGCCGGCCTTTTATGAGCGCCCGGCCCATCCCTCAGATGCAGAAAATGACGGAGAGTTAATTCTGTCACTGCTGGGCCGCTGTGATTTGATGGTGGATGACCTCGTGATTCCGCGCGATGCGCAATTGCCTATGGCCAAAGCATTTTATATTGAAATGATCAACGAGCATCCATCCCTTCCCCGACCCCTCCAGCAAAATATGCTGAAGGGAATGGCTGACGATGAATATGTCGTCTGGAAGGACTTTAAACCTGAGATCCGAACGCTACCGGAATCATATCGGCAAACCCTGCTGAACCTTGCAGCCTGCGCTCAAAAATATCCCGAAACCGCAGGCCTCGCCATGGCCACCATCATGCAGCAACGTCTACGCTTGGAAGCCGCGGCGGAATTTTTGGAGTTAGCTGGGGAAACCAATCAGGTCCGGAACATCCGCGCCAACCAGGGTAAATTTTCCAGGTGTAAAGCACAGCCGGCCGGTCAGCCGGCCTCGATTACGTACGAGTATCGCAACGGAAACGAGGTTGAAATTTCCCTCTATTTCATAAATACAGGCACCAACCTGCTGGAGCGGCTGGAAGCCGGCCACGTGCTGCACAGCGAACTCTTTCTGCTCAAAGGACTACCCAACTGGTTCCGTAAAACCGGCGGTTTTGAACAGGCCGGAATACTTGAAGAGATCGAAGTCCGAACAGAGAAACTTTTCCCAGCAGCGGATCATGCTGATGCTGAACATGAGGTGGTTTTCCAACCATTGGAAGCCGGAGCCTATCTCGTACGAGCCCGCATGAAGGATGGAAACGAGGCAGAAACCGTGCTGAACATCCGCGACACAATGCTCTATACCGCCGCGGCCCCCAGCGAAGTGCACACGAATGCACACACCATGTTTATTCTGTGTGATGCCCTGACCGGAAAACCTCGCCCCCATGAAAAAATTTATGTAACCCGGCTCTCGGGCGGCCTGACCAAAGACGAAAACAACGACACGGTAGACGGTCCCTACGCTGTCGAACAGTTGATCGCAGGAGAGACCGACGAAAACGGATGCTATGTGTTTGAACAGCGTTTTCTCACCGAACGGTCACCCAAACTTTATATTCTGGCCAACCTCGATCAGTTTCCGCTGGTGCTGGAATCCGGATGGCATGACCGCAGGCATGCCGCATTTCACAGAAGCACACAGCGTCCATTTACCACAACAGACAGACCGATCTATCGGCCCGGCGATGAGGGGCATATCCTCATCTGGCAGGGTGCTGAGACAAATTCAATTCCTGTGCAAATCAGCGAAAGCGATTCGAAAACTGTACTTCCAATGATTGGAAAAGAGGAAGCTGCGCCCAACCGCTTCGGTGCTTCCGCACGGCATTTTTCTGTTCCGGATGATGCCCGACTGGGTCAATATGAAGTTAAATGGATGAAATCTGAGAACTACGGGGTAAACCTGTCGGACTTGAGGGTTGAACAATATCGCGCGCCGGAATTCGAAGTTTCCTCCCGTCAGCTGGACGACGGAAAAATTGAGATTCATGCGGAATACAGCTATGGAAAACCGGTGGCCGGCGGGCAGGTCAGCGGAAGTATTCAGTTTATCCAACGAAAGGTTCAGCCTTGGTTTCCGTCGGCACCGTATGACGGGTTGTGGAACAGGGGGTATTGGTGGAATGGGCATCATTTTTCTGAATCCGAAAACCGGCGCAAATATAATCGGGACTCGATCCGTTTTTATGAGGAGTTTCATGCCGTATTGGATGCCGAAGGCAGAACCGTCATCGATCCGGCCTCATTTGAAGGCGGAGAGCGTGCGCTGGAATCTTCGGGCTATTTTAATGTTAGCGCTGATGTCACCGATGCGGCCAAAAAAGAACACAGCACACACAAAAAATTCCCGAATAAGGTGAAGGCAGAAAATCTGTGTTGCTGGACCGACAAAGCCTTTTTCCAATCATTGGAAAAAATTTCTCTCCATACAGCATCGGGAAAACCGGAAGATCTGAAAGCCACCCTTTTCGAAATAGAAGGCACAAACAATGCCGTGGTTCTTGAACAACCTGTAAAGGGTGAGACGCACGATTTCGGGCTACTTGAGCCCGGGCTGTACGAAGCCGTTGTGAAAAGTAAAACCGGAGCATCATCACAGCCCTTCCGCTTTAGTGTTCTCGGAGCAAACCCACAGGGATTGGACAGAGAAAGCCCTATCCGTCTGGTTCGCGAAAAGGCGGTATATGATGCGGATGAAGAAGCTGCGATCCTTATTCAGACGGATCAGCCTGGACGATATGTGTATTTCTTCGATCTCGTAGTGAACAACAGGGCATTTACACGGCCGACCCTGATCTACATGGATGGAACGGAAAAGCTGATCAATGTTCCCTTCAACGGACAAGCCGGAAAAATGCAATGCGCTGTCATGACGGTGGCTGATGGGAAAATAGCGATAACGGGCTGTATGCTCCATGCCGCAGAAGACTCAAAGGAAGCCGGGCGCGTGGCCCTTTCACCCGACAAACCGAAGTATGCGCCTGGGGAAATGGTTACCGTTGAGTTGCAGGCACAGGATGCATCGGGCCGTGGAAAACCGGGAATGATTTCCGTGAGCGTGTATAACCGCATGCTGGATTCCTTCCGGTCGGATTCTCCGGTCAACAACATCTACCGTTCATTATTCTCCGGTTGGCGCTATTCGCCTTATTATGCTTTAAGCATGAATTCAGGCTGGCCCCGTTCAATATATGGGGAAGCTCCGGACTGGGTCATGAGGCGACACGGAACAGGTACCATTACAGTATCAAAAAGTATGTCATTCATGCCGGCGGGCGGTTCCGGAGGTACAGACGATCTTTTTGGAGATGCTGCGCCTGCCGATGGTTTTTACAGCGCCGGGGATGCTGCCCAGATATCCGTATACGGATCAGCAATAGGCAGTTCAGGCCCCGGGCCGATTGTGCTGCGCGAGAATTTTGCTGATCATGCGTATTGGAATGCGATGGTCGAAACCGATGCTCAGGGAAGAGCTTCCATCCAATTTCCGGTGCCCGACAGCATGACGGAATGGAAAGTCCAAGCCTGGGCCATGGACACCAACTATGCGGCCAGTGGCGAAACTTCATTCAAATGTGCCAAAGATCTGGTGCTGCAGCTCAATACGCCCCGATTTTTACTGGAAGGTGATGAAATAGAAATTTCAGCCTCGGTAAGAAATCACACCACCAATGCATTAACAGTTACCGCCCGGAGCTCACTTTCCATGCTGGGTTCCGTGATCAAAGATATGGAGCCGGGCTCTGAAAAGCTGATCTATTGGAAATATAAACCCCGGAAAACCGGAACCAAAACCATTAAAGCGTTGGCGCAAAGCGGCAGGGTTGGCGATGGAATGAGCAAACCGCTTCCGATTCTGACCCGCAGCATGCTTAAGCGCGGCGGCGACAGCGGGATTGTGATCCCAGAACATTCTGCCGTGACCGTTGAGGTCGATATTCCGGAGGCGGTTGATCTAGATTCACTCCAACTCCAGCTGAATGCCACGCCCAATATGATGGAGGCGGTGGCCGGCGCCCTGCCCTATTTGGCCTCCTATCCCCACGGCTGCACGGAGCAGACCCTCAACCGCTTCCTTCCATCGGTTATGGTTCTCCAGACCTTGGAAAATCTCGGTCTTAAACTGGAGGATCTCGGATCTTCCATGCCTCCGGAACGCCAGGCAGTATTTGATCGCGATGAAGTCCTGAAGCGCGCGCAGAAAGGGATTACCAACCTATCGACTGCGCAAAGCTGGAATGGATACTGGTGCTGGAATCTGGAAAGCAGTTTCAGAAATGAAGACCCGGTGGTTACTGCATGGGTGACACGAGGCCTTAAAATGGCGTCGTCCCAACCTGAACTGGAAGTCGATAAAGATGTATTCGCAAAGAGTCTGGCCGAAATGGTGGAACAGCTCAGCGATCTATCGGCGCCTCCCTGGCGCAGAAGAAATGATGTGGTCATGTCCGATGCCCATGTGCTTCAGGCTGTCGTACTTCAGGAACTTAATCCCGATAATTACCTGACACGTGATTTTGATTTACGAACGGCGTGGGAGCTGATGCCTAAACTCGGTACGTTTCTCAAAAAACATACGGCTGAATTTTCGCTCTATGGAAACGTACTGCTGGCCTACTATTTTGAATTGCGCGGTGAAACCGGGGAACGTGATGATCTCATAACTTATATCGAGCAATATCTAGAACATGATCCAGAGCTTGGAACCTACTGGCTCCGCACATCTTCGGATCATTGGTGGCGATGGTATAACGATGATATCGAGATCATGGCATGGTATCTTAAGCTTCTGAACCGGGTTGAACCCGATGATGTTAAAACGGCCGGCGTTGCCCGTTGGCTTCTCATCAACCGGAAGTATGGGGATCACTGGAAATCAACGCGCGATACAGCCATTGCGGTAGAAGCGCTATGTGAATATATCGTGAACCATCCCGACTCTGCCAAAGACGAGCCCATTGAGACCATGCTCAATGGCTTGCCCGTGGCAAGCGGACTCAAGCCGGGCGCAAACTCACTCCTTCTTAAATCCCGATGCGAGCATCCTATGTTTTATGATGCAACATGGAGTTTCCAAACCTTGGAAAATCCCATCACAGCAGAGGCCTGTGATCTGGTGAACGTTTCCCGCGAATATTACCGGGTCGATCCTCTCACTCACGAGCGTACCGGCAAACCCATCGATGAAACTGAAACCGTTGCGATCGGCGAATCCCTGGAAATCGAACTCACCTTCGAAACCGCACATAAACTGGAGTATCTTCTGGCCACCGACCGACGACCGGCAGGATTTGAAGCCCTTCAGGCCAAGAGCGGTTATCGCTATAATGGAGTGCGTCACTATATGGAAATACATAACGAGCGGATGAACTTCTACATCGACCGTCTTCCTAAGGGCACAACCACCATCAGCTATCAACTTCGGGCAGAACATGCCGGAAAGGTCAGCGCCCTGCCCGCGACCATCGAACTGATGTATGCGCCCGATCAGGCGGCGAATTCGGCCGAGCAGAAGCTGATAATTGAGCGTTAGGTAGGCATAGAGGAACGAGCTGATTTCTATTCGCAGCAGATCTCCGCAGATTCGTGAATAGAGAGCCCGTATTATTAAAGCCTTTTCAATTGATTACACTCCACGATACTCCTATCCTCATTTATAACTCGAAAAAGTTTATGTTAACTGAATAACCATGGGGGAAGATATGAGTTCAGTAATCACGGGAATGTGGTGGATTGCACCGATTGCATCGGTTTTAGCGCTGGTCTGTTCCATCCTCTTTTATAAAAAGATGATGGCCGCCCACGAAGGCAACGAAACGATGATCGAAATTGCCGGGCATGTGCGCGAAGGGGCCATGGCCTATCTCTTTCGACAGTATAAAGTGGTCATCATTGTATTCGTAGTGCTGCTGATCATTCTTCAGGCGCTGGCTTTGGCCGGTATTCAGAATCCCTTTGTCCCCATTGCCTTCCTCACCGGCGGTTTTTTCTCCGGTCTTTGCGGCTTTATCGGAATGAAAACCGCAACGGCCGCCTCGTCCCGTACCGCGCAGGGCTGCTCGGAGGGTTTAAACCGCGGACTGCAGGTGGCTTTCCGCTCGGGCGCCGTGATGGGGCTGGTTGTGGTTGGTTTCGGTCTGCTTGATATCTGCCTCTGGTACTGGGTGCTCGATAAAATGGTGTATACCCCGGCCCACATGGCCGAAGGCTGGCATTTTCTGGGTATGGAATTGGTACCCGCCGGCTGCGATGTCGCTGAAAAACTCGTTCATATGACCACGACGATGATTACCTTCGGTATGGGCGCTTCCACGCAGGCGCTTTTTGCCCGCGTGGGCGGCGGTATCTACACCAAAGCGGC
>CAKZQV010000334.1 GCA_937141895.1 uncultured Verrucomicrobiota bacterium | reverse complement strand
AAGACAAACCGAACCCGCCCCTGCTTGTGCATGCCCAGCTTCACCACAAACACATCGCGAGGCATCAGCGGAAATTTGTAATTCAGCTCCACTTTGGTGACCACGGCGTCAATACCGTCGTCATGCAGTTCGGTAAAATTGACTCCGACTTCGTGCAGGAATTCATGGCGGCAGTGCTCGAGATAGTGCTGGTAAACCGCATTGTTCACAATGCCCTGAATATCGCATTCATAGTCCCGAACCATCATTTCCATCTCAAACACATACTTCATGATCCGTCGCCCTTCAATTTCCTGCTCTGGCTCTGAGTCGAGCGATAAAACCGGCTCAACTTTCGATCCTGATCGCGTTTTTCCAAGGCGGATTGTTCATGAAAGGCCGCCTCTTTAATCAGGCGGACGTAATTCGTGTAGCGCGCCTCGGAAAGCGCACCGGTCTCCACCGCATGAATTACAGCGCAGCCCTTGGTATTCACATGCGAGCAATCGTTAAATTTGCACTGGGCCGCAAGTTGCAGAATATCATCAAACGTTTCGCCGATTCCCTCATCCACATCCAGATTGCCCAGCTCGCGCATCCCGGGGGTATCGACCACATGCGCGCCGTTCTCCAGTGTAATCAGCTCCCGCCAGGTGGTGGAATGTACGCCCTTACCGTCCGACTCCCGCACCGGCAGAGTGAATAGATAATCCTCTTCCCCGAGCAGATTGTTGAGCAATGTCGTTTTTCCAACCCCTGAAATTCCAATGATACAATAGGTCTTCGTCGGCTCAAAAAGATCCATCACAGGTTCCAGGCCCTCTTTATCATGATTGCTGAAAGGAAAAATCTGCACCCCGGGCATACGTTCCTCAATCTCGGCCATGCAGAATCCCAGTTCCTCGGGCGAAAGCAGATCGGTCTTGCTCAACAGCACCACCGGTTCAATCCCGCTTTCGTTCACCATCACCAAATAGCGTTCGAGGCGTTTTAGATTATACCCTGGCCCCAGGGCCTGCATGATGAAGGCCGTGTCGATATTGGCCGCAATCAGTTGGTAGCGCGTCGTTCGGCCGGCGGATTTGCGCTTCAGCTCCGATTGGCGGTCGAGCACCCGTGTGATCCGGCCGATGCGCTCCTCGCTCTCAAAATCCTTCACCAGAACCCAGTCGCCCACCGTGGGATAATCAAGTTTGGATTTCGCCTGGTGGCGCATACGCCCGGTCATCTTGGCCGGATGCGTGGCCTCACCGTCAGACACCTCGCACTCACCTTTATGAATGGCCGTAACGCGAGCAACGGTCAGGTTGCCCTCCGCCTCCGAATCGATCTGACCCGCATACCAATTACTATATCCAAACTCTTCAAGTGTCATTCAGGCTGTCCTTTTCCAAAGGTTGGAAACCGAGCCAAGGATATTGCGCCGTTTTAGGCGGAGTGAAAAGGGTAAAAAGTCCCATCAGCAGCCGGTCGACTGCCGTGAAGCAAGAATCTACTGTCACCCACAATTAATGATGCGATGTAATTTCAACCACAACATCATCGCCATAATAGGCTTTCGCTTTCACTTCCAAACGGGAGAGCACTTCGATGACCGTATCACCGGCCTCCGGCTCCATTCCGGGTAAACATCCTCGGAAACGGGTGCGTTTATCCTCCCGAATGTATCCTTCAGAAAGCTGCATGCCGTCCATCGGATGAACAACTACTTCTTCATCTATGATACACTTTCTCATAACCACCGTCCTCACAGGGATCTATATAAACATGAATAAGAACTTTATCAAGGTTTACCGGTGCATTTCTTGAAAGCGTTTCGCCAACTGAAGCCCGACCTTAAAACTTGTATTCCCCGGCACGCCTTTCTATGGTTCCACTTATGTTTTCTTTATTATTTACTAGATCGACTGAAACTGGCCCCGCTCCATGCAACATTGCCTGAAAATCATGATGCTTTTCGCACTGCTCCTGAGTAGTGACGCGATTTCCCGAGAGGTTCCGGAACTCCCTAAACCCAAAGGGAGCCACTTTACCGTTGAGCTCTTTAAAATTGAAACCCCATACCCTTTTGATCAAAACAACTTTAATCAGGGCTCCAAAGCCATTGAGGAGATGTTCACCTCGGAAGATAGTGTAGTTTCTGCCCACCCGGTCATGTATGCAATGATCGGCGAGATGGTAGAGAATGACCAGACGGAAAAAACCCTATTCCCGGTAGACTACAATGTCGTGAACGGCAAACCGGTTCCCGTCAACAAACTCCAGCATCTGGGAACCCGCACGCGCGTCACCCTGAATAGCGCCACGCAGACCTCCGCCACATTTCACATTGATTTTCACCATCAGGTTTTGAAAAGGTATGAAACCTACAAACTAGGCAATAGGATCGAAGTTGAAATGCCGATTTTCGAAACCCGAAAAGTGAACACCGAGGTCACGCAGCCCCTGAATTCCTGGATTGTCGTCGGCGGCATTGAATCCAGAGACGAAGGCAAACTTAAGACCGCCTACTATATTATTCGCATAAGTAAATCCGGCAATAACCGACGGTACTAAGTTCCAGAGATTGGAAACTGGAACTGTTCGACGACATCACAATCCAGCGACCCCAGCGCCAGAGTACTCCAGAAACAACCCACCGATTTTATGCCAACTTCTCTCATGCGAACTTTCCAGACATTGGGAAAAATACTACCGTTCATTTTAACATTTTCCGGAGATCTGTATGACCGAAATCAGCGCCGCCATCCGCACCATTCCCGACTTTCCAAAGCCTGGAATTCATTTCAAGGACATCACCCCGCTGCTCGGAAACGGGGTCCTCTTTAAGCAGACCATCGATGCCTTAGCCGAACGCCATAAGGATCACTCGATTGATGTGGTGGTCGGCATCGAGGCCCGTGGTTTTATTTTTTCCTCCGCCCTGGCCTATGCCCTCGGCGCCGGCACCTGCCTCGTCCGCAAACCCGGCAAGCTCCCCCACACGGTGCACCGCCAAGCCTACGAACTTGAATACGGCACCGACTCCGTGGAAATTCATCAGGATGCTTTCACCTCGGGACAACGAATTCTGATCATCGACGATGTGCTCGCCACCGGCGGCACCGTGGCCGCAACAGCAAAACTGATTCAGACCCACTTCGACGTAGAAATCGTTGAGCTTAACTTTCTGATCGAACTCTCGTTCCTCAATGGGAAAGAGAAACTGGGCGACCTCCCGGCCTACTCACTCGTGACCTATTGATTTAAGAAACGTAAGCACGCGTTTCAAATCTTCGGTCGGCTTCACCTGGTCGGATTTATAGATGATTTTGCCCTCTGGACTGATCACAAATGTCCAGCGCATGGTGGTGGCTGAACGCCTCAACTCTACCTCCTGACCACCCACCGTGCGGGTGATGGATTGCTCTCCTTCTTTCACCGCAACACCGAAGGATTGCGCAACGGTTCCGCCCGGATCCGAGAGAAGCGGGAAATTAAGCTTTTCCGAGGTCTGGAAAATGTCCAGCCCTTCCACCTCATCACCACTG
>CAKZQV010000333.1 GCA_937141895.1 uncultured Verrucomicrobiota bacterium | reverse complement strand
CAGCACGCCTGCAATACCATCCCAATTGAGAAGCCCGAGCCAGATGCCGATTCCGATACAGGCGAATAGATAAAAATAGAACAGCAGCTTCATCGTTCAGAGATTCCTGTTGTTGAGGTTTCTTTCCGCGGGGCGCGCAGCACACTCAGGCCAATCAGAATAAAAAAGACACCCGGCAGAATGCCTACAATCCAGGGGCCCATGGCGCGCTGGGGAAAACGATACTGCGAGGGATCATCCGGGTTAATGAATACGGCGATGGCTGCGCCGGGGGCATAGGTGGTTTCGGCGAGTTTATCCATGTGGCCTTTCGCTCCGGCGTTGCGGAAGCAGGTGTAGGAATGGATGTTTCCGTCAACGGTCGCTCGGAACTGAATGCCGAGTTCATACTCGTTGTTTGCGCTGTCGAGCGAGACATCACTCGAAAGCACGGTCGCCTCCGCCTTGAACCACTTGGCCGTTTTGCGCTGATCCGCCAGCTGATCCCAGCCGAGGAACTTGATCAACGCAAAGCCGATCAAAAACCAGATGAGGGCATATTTTAGGTTTTGCCGCATTGATCGAAATCCAATCAGGCCTCAATAACCACCCATCGCGCGGTTGATCTGTTGGTTCAACTGCCGCCGATAGGTATCAGCCTTGTAGTCACCGCTTTGCTGCGAGCTCCAGCTGGAGCTTTGCGACGACCATACTTCGGCCTTGCCTGTCCAGGTATAGCCCCGCTGCCGGGGCTGATAACCGCGCGATACCTGTGCTGTCTGCTGCGCAGCCTGCTGTTGCTGTTGGGCAATGGCAGCGTTGTTCCAGCGCTCGAAGGATTCGGCCCGCTCTCTTGCCCGCGCGGCATTGCGACTCGCGATTGCTTTATTTTTTTCAATGATTTCACGGCGATAGGCTTCGCTTTCCACGTACCCATCAATCTTGCGTTTTACTTCAGAAAAACTATCGCCAGCTCTTGCGTAGCTGTGTGCCCAAGCGAACCACTTGCTCCCGGGAGGATATGTGGTGTAGATCTTAAGCACATCCGCTTTTTTTTCACCTTCATATCGATCAGTAAAAGTCGCTATTACCGAGGCACTGCCAGCGATCTTGAAGTCCGCTTTTTCCTCCGGACTGAAGGCTCTGGCATAATTCAAAAAAACCGTATTCAAGCTCTTGTTATAATAGGTGCTCATGGCATAGATAAGATTGACGACCTGCTGTCCGAACCCTTCCGAATGTTTGCGAATCAGCGGCAGTACTTTTTCCAGAATCTCGCGGTTGGCAACTTCGAAATCCCCGTTCCACTGCTTGTATGCCAGCAGCATTTCCTTCGCATATGTCAAACGTAGTTGCTCCCTTTCGCTCTGATCCGAAGCCTTGTCATAACGGTTGTCGAATACTTGATTGATGCGGTTTTTGTCGTAGGCCAGATAGGATGCGTCGATCTTCTGAATCGCCCGCTTAACCGACTCTTCTTTCTGTGTCCCATAGAGAATTTTTTCAATGGCGACGGGCGGGCGATCGACGGCGTACCCCATGTTCTTCGGCAGGTATGGGCTCTCCATCAAAACCCTTTCCAGCCGGTCTTTTCCCAGTACGATCATCGGGTCGTCGTAGGCGCTGTAAGGCGAATCAATCTTCCGCCGATCAATCGGGAATAGGATAACATCGTCTCGGCGCACGCCCCCATACTTCATCATTCCAAATCGATTATGTTCAACGTAAATACGATGGGCGAAAGCCCGGACGTGCGCCGGTATATGCGGCGCTGCAGCCACCCGCTGCAAATCATCAGCCTTAAACAGTTTTGTACCAAGACCAGCAAATCCAGCCTCTGAAGAAGCTATTTCCCATAGTTCTGCAACGAGTTGCTCTTCAGGATTTGCGGGATTAGGGTCGAAGGATGGTCCGCGCACCCGTCTACCTCCAAAGTCGATCCAATCCATGTCCTTCTGAAGTGGATGCGCATCCCCCAATTGCCGGCTTGCCCATTTTTCATAGCCCATCAGATTCCAGCTATATGCTGCCATGGCAAAGAAGTAAAGGTTCTCGGGGCTCTTCGGATCTTCTCTAAGCGCGGCCAGAGAAACTGACATCAGCAGTTCCCAATCTCCTACGGACAGAGCCGTATTCAGAGCCGGCAGATAGTCGAACTTTTGTTCCGGTTGGTTTACCCAAAGAAAACGAAACGCTGCAGCGGCCAGGGTCATGTCTCCCGATTGTGAGGCGCTTTCGTACAGCAGCGTCATGGTCTGGGGATTGCCCGGATCGTAGGCCATGGCCTGAAGCAGCAGATCATTGGCTTCGGTGAACCGACGTTCAGCCATAAGGGTTTCGGCCTGCTCGACCAACGGTTTCGCCTTTGCATGGTAATCCGTAAGAAGCGCACTGGCCTCCTCCGAAACGGTATTGCCTTTATCAATCAACAGACTTTGTGCCACACAAACCAATCTGGAGATTTCAGTCAGAGCGGGTTCCTGCTCAAACAACCATAACCAGAGTGCAGGATCCGACGCCTTGGCCTGCTCTTTTCCACTCTGGTCCTTTTCATACTCCGTCCAACCGTAGCGCATACGGAGTATGCGTCCGTACTCATCTATTTCCCGCGCCATTCGATAGGCAGGCCCCTCCGGCAGCGGTTTGGAAATAAAGGTCCCATCGGGAAACCGATCTTCATACTCCTTAATGGTTTCCTTGTACCCAAGTGCCTGATGAACTAGGGCATCCAGCAATTTTTGGGCGTCATCCTCAAAGGAAGTATCAACATCCAGCGCACCTTCAGGATATGCGATCTGGAGTGCGCGCCATTCCATTTGCATGGACTGCAAAGAAACCGCGGCGGTAACGGCTTGCCACATGTAATCCCACGCCTTCAAACGGCCGCTTCTTAGACCGTCTTCTACCATGCCTTCAAACGGCAGTGCTTCGCCAAAATCAGAAGGAAATATTTCATTGTGACCCGCTTTTAAAGACGATACCGCCGCAGCGGCCTTCTCCAGTTCCACCGGAATTTCCTCCAATATTTCATTTATGCGCGCCAGCACGCGATCGATCTCTTCTGCAGAGGTTTCCGCGCCGCCGAAAGTTTCCGGCATTTCGGAAAGTTTCCGAATCCGGTCTCTGAAAACATCGGGGTTAACGGTTTCCCAGAGAATCACCCGCGCCCGTTCAACCGCCTGCTCGTCACCGGATCCATAAAGCCCAACACCGACCACCCGATCCGCAACTTCTGTCTTTAAACGGTTTCCGTGGGTCTCGATAAACGAATAAAGCCATGGTCTTGAGAATCCAGATACCTGTTCTTCGGCATGCGCATAAAAACCACACAGAAAGAACGTAAGCGCAGTGCTCAATAAGAATCTCCGGGTAAGCTTCGGGCGGGTTTTATAGGGGGCACGACGTAATTTCATACAATTTGCTCCAAACGGATTCTAATACTCAGCTAATGTGGTATTAGAATACTTATTGTGGGGTGGTGGAAAAATCACTAAATTTCAGAAAATATCCGAGTAATTTTTAAGCACTAA
>CAKZQV010000332.1 GCA_937141895.1 uncultured Verrucomicrobiota bacterium | reverse complement strand
GTCTGCATGGCGACCGACCCCGTATCCGCTTCAGCCACGAACCTGGGCAAATTTATCTACGGGTTCCTGATCGGTGTTCTTACGGTGCTGATCCGTGTGGCCAACCCGGCTTATCCGGAAGGCGCCATGCTGGCGATCCTGTTCATGAACGTGATGGCTCCGCTGATTGACCACTTCGTGGTTCAGGGACACATCAAGAAACGTACATCTTATGCGAGGGCTTTGAACAATGCGTGAGGATACTAGAACGATAATTTTTGCGGCGGGCACCTGCCTGGTGGTGAGCTTACTGCTCTCCGTTACCGCGCAGCAACTCAAGCCGCTTCAGGAAGCTAACGGCGTGTTCGATGTGAAACGCAACATCGTCAAAGCCTTCGGTATTGATATCGCCGGGATGTCCCGTGAAGATATTGAAGCCACGTACGCGGCACACGTGGATGAAGATAAAGCCGGCGAACTGCCGATCTTTACCTGGACCGAAGACGATGCGGATAAAGCATCGAAATATGCCTTTCCCGTCTCGGGAAAAGGGCTTTGGAGTGTGCTTTATGGTTACCTCGCCCTCGACGGCGATCTGGAAACCATCGCGGGGATCAGTTTCTACAAGCACGGTGAAACACCCGGTCTCGGTGCTGAAATTGAAAAGCCCTGGTTCCAGAACCAGTTCAAAGGCAAAAAGCTCTATGAGGATGGTAAACCCACTGATTTCCAAGTGGTGAAGCCCGGCACCGAGCTGACCGACACTTCGGTTGACGGGATCTCCGGTGCGACACTTACAGGAAACGGTGTTGAGGAACTGCTCCAGAAAGATGCTGCCGCTTATGCTGAATACTTCAAATCGGTCAAGGAGGGCGAATAATGGCTTCCGCTTCTAAAAAAATATTAATGGATCCGTTTTCGGATAATAACCCGATTACCATTCAGGTTCTTGGCATCTGTTCTGCCCTCGCGGTTACCGTGAAGGTGGACACCGCGATCGTAATGACCCTAGCCTTGACCTCGGTGGTAACGCTCTCGAATCTGGTCATCTCGTTGTTGCGTAATGTGATTCCGTCCGGCATTCGAATGATTGTCGAAATGGCCGTGATCGCCTCGTTGGTCATTATCGCCGACCAGTTGCTGCGAGCGTACATGTTTGATATTTCCAAACAGCTCTCCGTATTCGTTGGTCTGATTATTACCAACTGTATTGTGATGGGCCGCGCGGAGGCATTTGCCCTTCAGAATCCGCCGAAGGAGTCGCTCCTCGACGGTCTGGGCAATGGTATCGGCTACGGCATCATCCTGATTGCCGTTGCGGCAATCCGCGAGTTCCTCGGATTCGGCACGCTGCTTAACAAGCAGATCCTGCCGGACAGCTACATGGGCAACGGCCTCGTGCTGCTGGCACCGGGCGCGTTCATTATTCTGGGGCTGCTCATCTGGCTTCAGCGCACAATCAGTAAGTACGTGGAGGAATAAGCCATGGAATTCTTAAGTTTAGCTGTTGAATCAATCTTTATTCAGAACATCCTGCTCGCATACTTCTTGGGTATGTGTTCCTTTCTCGCCTGTTCGAAGAAGGTGGATACGGCCATCGGTCTCGGCTTTGCGGTAATCTTCGTTTTGGGCATTACCCTGCCGGCCAACTGGGCCATCTATAACTTCCTGCTCAAACCCGGCGCACTGGCCTGGGCGGGCATGCCGAACCTGGACCTGAGCTTCCTGAGTTTCATCTGCTTTATTGCAACGATTGCATCCATGGTGCAGCTCGTTGAAATGATCCTGGATAAATTCTTTCCGGCTCTGTACCACGCGCTCGGCATCTTCCTACCGCTGATCACCGTGAACTGCGCCATCCTGGGTGGTTCGCTGTTCATGCAGCAGAAAGTGGATGATCCGAACATCAACTACACCGTGATGCATGCGCTGGTCTATGGTGTCAGTTCCGGCATCGGCTGGTTGCTGGCGATCGCCTCCATGGCGGCCATTCGTAAGAAGCTGCGCTATTCACACCTGCCGGACGGTCTGAAAGGTCTTGGTATTACCATGATCATGACCGGCCTCATGGCTATGGCGTTTATGTGCTTCGCCGGAATCGACCTCTAATCGGGAAAACTACCTATGGAAAATATTACCGTTATTATTTCGAGCGTCATCGTCTTCTCGCTGGTGATCATGTCATTGGTCATCCTGCTGATGGTTGCCGCGAAAAAGCTGGTGCCCCAGGGGCTCGTTAAGCTGAACATCAACGATGGAAATCGTGAAGTGGAAGTCAAGCCGGGGTCTTCGCTGCTCTCCGCCCTCTCCACCGACAAGATCTTCCTGCCCTCCGCCTGTGGGGGCGGCGGCACATGCGCCATGTGCAAATGTAAAGTGCTGGAAGGCGGCGGCGACCTGCTTCCGACGGAAGCTGGTCAGGTGACCAAAGCCGAAGCCAAGGAAGGCGTACGTCTGGCCTGCCAGCTGAAAGTTAAGGAAGACATGGTGCTCGATATTGAGCCGTCCATCCTCGACATCAAAAAGTACGAGTGCACCGTTCGCTCCAACCACAACGTGGCAACCTTTATTAAAGAGCTCGTGGTTGAACTGCCGAAAGGTGAAAAACTCGACTTCCGTGCGGGGGGATACATTCAGATCGATGTACCGGCTTATAAAGGTCTCTCCTACAAATCATTTGATATTGAAGAAGAATATCAGCCGGATTGGGATCAGTTTAAGGTTTGGGACTATGTGGCGGATAATGATGAACCCTGCTACCGCGCCTATTCGATGGCCAACTTCCCCTTGGAAGATGACATCATCATGCTCAACATTCGCATCTGCTCTCCGCCTCCGGGAACGAGCTATCCTCCGGGCATCTGCTCAAGCTATGTGTTTGACTTGAAGCCGGGTGACAAGATCACGATCTCCGGTCCCTACGGAGAGTTCTTCGCCCAAGAAACGGATCGCGAAATGTGCTTTATTGGCGGTGGTGCCGGTATGGCGCCAATGCGCTCGCACATCTATGACCAGCTCAAACGGATCGGCACCGACCGGAAGATCACCTTCTGGTACGGAGGACGTTCCACACGTGAGCTGTTCTATATGGATGAGTTCGAAGCGCTCGCCAAAGAGTTCCCGAACTTTGAGCTCCACGTGGCCTTGAGTGACCCGCTTCCGGAAGACAACTGGGAAGGGAAAACCGGATTTATTCACCAGGTTGTACTCGATCACTACCTCGATAAACACGAGGATCCGACCGAGATCGAATACTACCTCTGTGGACCGCCCATCATGCTCAAATGCGTGAAGGATATGTGCTACGATCTCGGTGTAGAACCCGAAATGATCCTGGCCGACGACTTCGGCATCTAATTTCCAATCATTGGAAATGCAAAAGCCCGACCTGATTGCTCAGGGCGGGCTTTTTTTGTATGCGCTAATCGCAGACGCGACGAAGGCGCCGCGTCTACGCTGATCAGGCTAGTTGTCCAGCGAGCGAGAGCTCGGACGCGGAGGTGATTTTCACAGTCTGAAACGTGCCGACGAGCTCGGCCGGGGCATCGGTGATGCGGATGGGCAATTTACCCTCTGTACGTGACTGCAGAGCGCCTTCCTTACGCGGATCAACGCGCTCTACAAGCACCTTGAACGATTTTCCGATCATGGCCTCGTTATACTCGTAGGAGGTACGCTTGAGCACTTCCGTGAGACGAGCCAGTCGCTCGCTCTTCACTTGTGGCGTAATATCGTCTTCCCAGCGTGCGGAACGCGCACCGACGCGCGGCGAATACTTGGCGATGTACGCCATGTTGAATTTAACATCGAGCATCAGCTGCGCGGTGTTTTCCAACTGTTCATCGGTTTCGCCGGTAAAGCCGACGATGATGTCGGTAAAAATCGTAGCCGTTGGCAGCAGCTCACGGATGTCGTCCACAATCTTGAGATAATCCTCCATATTGTGATTCCGATTCATTTTACGCAGCAGTTTTTCGTCTCCGCTTTGAACCGGCAAGTGAATCTGTTTGGCGAGGCAGTCATAGTCCGCAATGGCTTCAATTACATCGCGCGTCATATCGCGCGGATGCGGCGATGTAAAGTAGACCCAGAATTCTTTGCCTGAGGTCTTGCCCAGTTCTCCGATTTTTCGCAGCAGCTGAGCAAAGGAAATTTCCTCGCCTTGTTTATCCAGGCCATAGGAATTTACATTCTGACCAAGCAACGTGATCGATTTTACGTCGCGGTCGATCAGCTTCTGAACTTCTTCCAGAATATCACCGCTCAGCCGAGAAACCTCACGACCGCGGGTATACGGAACCGCGCAGAACGAGCAGAATTTATCGCAGCCATTCTGGATCGGAACAAATGCTTCGAAATCTGAACTGTAGGTCGGGTCGACCTGCCAGAAATCGGTGCGTTCATCCTCGCGCTCGATTTCATTGAGCGGATGGCGAACTGAAAATTCAGTGGTTACCCCGCATTCCTGCAGCATTTTCGGCAGGTCTGGAAGCTCGTTCATCCGGAAGACGAGATCAAAAAGTTTAAGGAATTTAACTTCGTCCGCAGGAAGAATACACCCGGAAACAAACGTAATCAGCGGGCGCGAGTTTTTCCATTTATTCCATTTTGAAATTTTACTGTAGACCTTATCGATGGCTTTCTGACGCACGGAGCACGCCACAATACCAATCAGATCCGCCTCTTCCTCGGAGTCGGTCATCTGATAGCCGTATTTTTCGATCACACTGCGGATCCGCTCGGAATCCGACTGGTTCATCTGACAGCCTAAAGTTACTACGCAACATTTCATGAATCGTTTCGCTCCATTGCCGATTTTTGATTTCCGATTTGCGGAACTCAACCAGCGTTGGCCTTTTTAGTGAAAGGCGTTCGCAGACCGAAAAATCAATATTCAGCATTCAAAATCAAAAATAGACTTCCGTGTGAATCTGGCCGGTGGGCAGCCCTTTGTCCTGCAGCATGTCGAACGCTTCGTAAATCATATCGCAATTGCCGCAGAGAAACGCGTTAGTTTCAGAGTCAAAATCAAGGTCTTTCAAATAATCGGTTACACGACCTTTGAAATCGCCGCCCTCTTCGCGTGAAACGCAGTGAAAATAGTTTTCGCCGTAGAATTCAGATTCATAATTTTCGTCCGCACGGGCCGTACCGTGAATCAGGCGGAAATTAAGCCCTTCGTGCGATTCTGCATAACTGTGAAAGGGTGAAATCCCGGTTCCGGTGGAAATCAGCAGCAAAGGTTTGGTCAGCGCTTCTTCCGTAAGTTTAAAATGGCCGTAGGGGCCACCAACACTCACTTCGTCTCCGATTTCTAGATCGCAGAGCTGTTTGGAAACAAGCCCGTCTTCGACCCGGCGAACGAGTACTTCGAGATAATCTTTGTCGTTTCCGGAGTAGACGGAATAGTCGCGGATCTCCGGATCGCCTTCCAGGCCGACGCGAATGTACTGCCCCGGCTCAAATTCGAGTCCGTGGCGTTCGAAACGCACCACAGCCGTTTCTATGGTTAACCGCCGGATTTCCAGCACTTTGCATGTATTTCTCTTCTTGGTTGTTGAAAGCATGTTGAACCTCGTTCTACAAACAGCCCACTTTTAGTGCTGTATCGCTAAAAGCGGGTGTTTATAGTTTCCAACCATTGGAAAGTCAAACCGAACCGCCCGTATTTCCAACCATTGGAAGTCGTGCTTGCAAAAACCGTATAAGCCGATACCTTGAAACGCTTTTGAAAGGAAACCGCTCATCGCAAAAACACCCGTCAGTTTAAAGGCCTATTTCAAACCCTATAAAGGGGATATTCTGGCCACGGTGCTCTGCGGTTTTCTGACCGTCGGCTGCAACTTGGCGATGCCGGTAATCATCCGATGGATCATCGACGGCCTGAAAGCGGGCACCCTGACGCGCGAGGTGCTCATTCAATATTTGATCTACTTTATTGCCATCGGCATCGTCTCGACGGTGTTTTCCCGATTTCTTCGGAAAATTCCGCAGAAACTCTCGCACAAAGTGGAATATACCCTGCGCAATGATGTCTTTAAGCATCTGACGCTCATGGACCAGGACTATTTCCGGTCGGAGCGAACCGGCGACCTCATGACGCGCCTTTCCTCCGATATTAATATCATCCGCGACTCCATCGGCCAGGGGTTTCTGCAGGGCAGCCGCACGCTGCTGGTCATTATTATGGCTTCGATCGTCATGGCGATTGCGGACCTGCAACTGGCCTTGATCGTGATCGCCCTTTTCACGCCGATGGTCATCGTCTTTTTCCTGATTCTCCGAGTCATGCGAAAATACCAGCAGGAACTACAGGAGCATGTTTCCGAGGTTTCCAACTATTCTCAGGAAACATTTTCCGGCATTCGTTGCGTCAAAGGGTTCGCACTGGAAAAAAGACGAAACAACGCCTTTGAAAAACTCAATGCCGGCCTGATTGCCAAAACCATGAAAATGCAGTCTACCCGTCAGGTGCTCTTTCCTTTCATGGCGTTCTGGTTCGGGCTGGGCAATATTCTGATTCTGGTGGTTGGCGGACGTAAAATGATTGCCGGCGATCTGACCCTCGGCACCCTGACGCAGTTTACACAGTATCTGCTCTACATGCAGTGGCCGCTTCTCGCCCTCAGCTGGGTGCTCAGTATGCTGCAGCGCGGCAAGGTCAGTTGGGACCGCGTGAGAGCCATTATGGAACGCGAGCCTAGCATTCAGGATACAGCCAAACCGCTCCCCTTTAAGCCCAGTGCTGAAATTGAATTTAAACATCTCAATCTCGATATCGAAGGTCGCCGTTTTCTGGATGACATTAACCTGGAAATTCCGCGCGGCCAGACCCTCGGTATTACCGGCCCGACCGGCAGTGGAAAAACCCTGCTGACATCCTTGGTTGCGCGTTTATCGGATCCGACAGATGGTGCAATAAAAATCGGCGGAACGGATATCCGGAATATGTCTTTGTCTCAGCTCCGTGGGATGATCGGCTACGCCGAGCAGGAACCGGTTCTCTTTTCCCGAAC
>CAKZQV010000331.1 GCA_937141895.1 uncultured Verrucomicrobiota bacterium | reverse complement strand
GTTGCCCATTTTCGGCCAATACAATCACCGTTTCAAACTTCAGGCGCGCCCGTCCTTCGCGGGTGCAGACCGTCTCCAGCATCAGCAAGTCGTCGTATCCAGCCCGACCGCGAAACTTTAGGTTGGCCTCCACAATCGGAGCCATTATCCCACGTTTCTCCCATTCGACATACGGCATGCCTGCGGCGCGGGTCAGCTCGGAGCGCCCCACCTCCATCCACTCCAGCAGGCGCGAATTGTAGAATGTTCCCATCCGATCCGATTCGCTATAGCGCACGCGCAATTGGTGTGTATGCCTGAACATGGTTTTCCCCAGATAAAATAAGCGTATAGTTAACCCGTTTTCCGGCAACGTTTCAACCTCTTATGGGGGCGGGTAGCGCATTGTCCTCAGGACTCATTTATCCGCACCAATTTCTGCCGGAAAGGTTGACCTTTTTCTTTCCTGCGCTCTATCTTATTCAATTAATGCAACTATTTGCCGAAATAAAAACCTAAGCACACAGGGAGAAAACATGAAATTCAGAGTTGATAAAGATCTTTGCGTCGGATGCGAGGCGTGCAATGGAATCGCACCGGAAGTGTTTGAGTTCCCGGACGGATATTCCAAAGTAAAGATCGACCCCGTCCCCGAGAACCTGCAGGAAAGCGCCCTCAAAGCGGAAGCCAACTGCCCCGCCCAAGCCATCTCTCACCAAACATAACCACCTCGGCCATTCACTACAAAAATGAAAAGGGCGAGGTAATTATCCTCGCCCTCCTCTATTCGCCGTCAGACCACGTTAAGGCTGGGATACCTCCAGTTGGTAGTACCGGGTGGCTGGCGCCTGATTCGTGTCAGATATTGAATCCGGCCCGCCAACACCCATCCGAAGCTCCGCTCCGGGCACCGTGAACCATATACCATCAACAAGATTACTGCAGCCTAACAGTTGATACTGGCGGTCGGCCAATGAGTCAAAGTAGACCGTAAAGGCCGAATACGAGGCGCCCGCATCCATAATCTGAAAATAATCGAAAGGATCAAGCGGGTTGGTTCCGGCAATGAATTCATCGCCATCACCCATGCGGTCGCCGTCGGTATTGCCGTTAGTCGGATCGGTGCCGTAGGTATTAACCTCGTCGCCGTCCGCCA
>CAKZQV010000330.1 GCA_937141895.1 uncultured Verrucomicrobiota bacterium | reverse complement strand
CGCGGTCGCGGAACAGGAAGGCGGTGTCACGATCATAATAACGCCCCTGATAGTTCCGTCCGCCGGAAATGCCGATCCGTCCATCGACCAGTAAAAGCTTATTATGCATCCGCCGATTCAACCGGCGCGTTTTAAAAATTAGGTTTTCCCAGAATCCAACGGTTCCGACGGTGGAATATTCGCTCATCGGTTTAAAGAGTGCGATTTCAAGGTTTCGATGCGCCCGCGCCATGCGGGCCAGCGTATGGGCATCGGCCGGCGTGACCATGGCATCGATCAGCACCCGAACCAGCACGCCGCGCTCGGCGGCCTTGACCAGTTCATCAAATATAAAGCGACTGGTGGGATCGTCTTTCCAGATAAAGGTTTGAATATCGATCGAACGTTTCGCCGCGCGGATCAAGTGGATTCGGGCCAGCAGGGCATCGTCGCCCAGCTCCAGCATACTGACATACTCCGCCGTCCCGCCCTGCTCCATGATTTTCCAAGCTTTGGAAGCCCGCTCATGATATTCTGAGCTGATCGCTTTCGCTTCGTGAATCTCATTGCGTTTCAGCCGCTGATATTCGAACGCATTTTCCAGCTCGCGCTCCGGAATTGTGCTGCACCCCGCCAGCAATACCAGCATCCCCGTAAAACCAAATTTCAACCCCTGGATCATAAGCGGAGGAGTTTAGAAGAAAAGAAAAGTGAAGCAATGGAGAATTTACATTCAGATCGGTGACTGAAAGAATAAAGTTTTCCGCGCAGTAGACGTATATCATTAAACGCTAACCTCTGGGGACCGTATGAAACTTTTAACCATCATCGCATTATCCGCCATCACCACGCTGGCCGAACAACCGGCGCTTACGCTTTACAACCAGAATTTTGCGGTTGTACGCGAACAAGTCGCACTGGATCTCACGGCGGGAGAAAACACCGTGGCGTTTTCCGGCATCACGGCTCACGCAGAGCCAGACTCGGTGATCCTTCGGGATGTCAGCAGAAAGAATGCACTGCGTATTCTGGAGCAGAACTACCGCGCCGATCCGGTTTCCCAGAATCTTCTGCTGAATCATTTCGAAGGACAGACCATTGATTTTTTAAGCGGAACCAACATCATTAAAGGGAAAATTATCCGCAGCGGCTATGTCCCCCATCATTCCGCCTATAATCGATACGGAGCGCAATATCGCCAAACACAGGCCCTTATGAGCAGTGCACAGGGAAGTGGGCAGCCGATTATTGAAGTGGATGGAAAACTGCGTTTTACCCTTCCTGGGCAACCGCTTTTTCCAGCTCTTGGAAACGATTCGGTT
>CAKZQV010000329.1 GCA_937141895.1 uncultured Verrucomicrobiota bacterium | reverse complement strand
GGGCTTCCAGCGTCTGATTTCGGTTCCCGTTTTTTAACAATTCCCAAAGCTGGATCCAGCCTGTGAGTCGACCCTCAGCATCCACAACATAGATATAGTATACAGGCTCATCAAGCTCAAGTGAACCGATGTAATCGATAGCTTCCTTGGCCGTCATGGCTGCCCGGACCACCACAAAATCGGTGGTCATGATGCCGCCGGCGGTTTCCTCGCCATATTGCAGCAGTTCGCGGACTTCTTCCGAATCCTCCGACTCCATGAGGTCGAGAATCTCTTCCCGCTGTTTATCTTCGAGTTCACCGAGAAGGTCTGCGGCATCGTCCGGCGCCATTTCTTCCACGATGTCCGAGATTTCTTCGTCGGTCAGTTCTTCAAGAATATCAGCTTCTACATGGTCGTCGAGCTCGGCCAGAACATCCGGTTTGAGCTCGTCATCGATCAGTTCAAACAACTTCTTGTGCGCGCCGGCCGGCGCATGGTTGATGATTTCGGCAATGTCGGCAGGATGCAGTTCTTCGAAAAACTTTGGCAATTGCTCCCAAAGCTCACCTTTTATGCAGAAATTGATCCGCTCTTGAATGCGTTTGATGTCCGACATGATCACGTCCGATTTAATTCCGTTCAACCATAAGGAATTGCCATGGGCGAGGCCAAGACTTTAGTAGGCCGGATAGTTTGCGGGAAATTGGCCGCTGGCATGTCGCCGCCAGTGCCGGTAGGACCATAGCCAGAATTGGGGATATTTCCGGATCTGATCGGATATGTGATTTTCAATGACCTGGGTCAGTTCTTTGGCCACCTGATCGGTATCCCGTTCCTTGTCATAGGGCGGCGGCTCAAGCATTTCGGTGATTTGAATGCTATAGTTCCCATCCGGTTGCGGAATGCAAAATCCAAAGTAGACCGGTGTGCCCGTTCGATAGGCCAGCCCGGCGGGCGCCGGAGAAACCGACATCGGAAGACCCAGAAAATCGACCCATATTCCGCCCTCCGAGGGATCGGTATTCTGATCGAGTACAAAAGCTGTTTTCCCGTTCTTCCGAAGTCGGGCAATCAGTAACTTGAGTGCGCCCTTCCGCGGAATAATCGTTTGACCGGTTTTTTCCCGCAGCTCAATCAGGATGCGATCTACCGTCCTGTTCTTGACCGGTGCGGCAATACTGGCCAGGTCGGCCCCTTTGAGGGCAGCGGCTTGGCCAATTATTTCCCAACTACCCATGTGAGCGGTAATGCAAATCATGGCTTTATTTTCAAAAAAAGATTCCGCATTCGGGGTATCTTCAAACTGCACAAATGTTGTGATGCGCTCTTCTGAATTACGGGAAAACCAGAATACATCAAGCATGGTCATCACAAAGGTGGCAATGGAAGTAACAAAGATTTCTTTCTTCTCTTCATCCGTCTTCGAGTCCCCGAAGACTGCATTCAGGTTGATAAATGCATCTTTACGCTCGCGCACCGGCATCCGCAGGGCCAGTTTTCCGGCCGCCTGAGAAAAAGACATCAGTGCGCGCCGAGGTAGAAATGGAACGGTCCATTTTAGCAAAAGATAGGCTGCGGACTCGAAGGGCCGCCGTAGAGCACGGCGAAGATCGTTGCGCTGTCTATTAAATTTTCTTGTATCTGTACCCATCAAAATCTCAAAAACGGCACAAACTTTATCGACAAGCCAGAGGCAGACCAATATTTTTTCTACTTATGTTTTATGAGATCAAGGAGTGAGAGATGAAGCGTATTGCCCTGTTGGCCGCAATGACCGGATTAATGTTCGGATGTCAGACCGCAAAAGTGGATGAAACCCCTGTTGAGCCGGAAGCCGTGGCCACTGAAAAGCTGGCGGAAAAATCAGTTGAAGAAGTCAAAGAGGCGGCTCCGGCCCCTGTTAAAGAACCTGTAGTTGAAGAAAGGAACACGGTTATGATTCTAATGAAAACCACCAAAGGCGATATCAAACTCGAGCTTGATGCCGAAAAAGCACCGAAAACGGTGGCCAACTTTCTGTCGTATGTGGAGTCCGGCCATTACAGCGGCACCATCTTCCACCGGGTTATGGACGGATTCATGATTCAGGGCGGCGGATTTGATGAAGAAATGAACGAAAAACCCGCACCGAACAAAGTCGACAACGAGGCTAAAAACGGCCTGAAAAATGATCTAGGCACCATTGCCATGGCCCGTACGCCCGATCCGCACAGCGCCGGCGCCCAGTTCTTTATCAATATCAACGACAACGCATTTCTTAACTATCCAGGTCAGGATGGTTGGGGCTACTGTGTATTCGGAAAAGTCGTTGAGGGTATGGATGTCGTCAATGAAATCAAAGGTGTAAAAACCGGCAACGCCGGCTATCATCAGAACGTCCCCGTTGAGCCGGTCACCATCACGGAAGTCACCGTGATCGACTAATCGTTTCCAAACATTGGAAAACGACGCATGCCGGAACTTCCAATCATTGGAATGTTCCGGCATTCTTTTTGCCATGAATGAACAAGGCCAACAGCTGATCGAAAAAATCCAGTCCAGCGGCTGGAAATCCGTTTGGGCCATAACCGGCGGTGGTGTCGGCGCTGTGCATTGCATCCTGTCGCATGCCGGTGCATCACGCTTCGTGCTCGATGTCCGCATACCCTACAGCGCCGAAGCACTCGAAGATTTTCTCGGTGTAAAACCGGAAACGGCATGCTCCGAAGAAACGGCCCGTCGCATGGCCGCAAAAGCACTGAAAAAGGGGACGCTGGGCGTCGCGTGTACAGCCGCACTTCAAACCAATCGCGAGCGCAAAGGTGCCGACCGCGCCTATATTTGTATCCAATCACTGGACAAAACCGTCTGCGAAAAAATTGATCTAGAACCGGGGACGCGCGCCGAACAGGATGCCTTCGTCAGCGGGATGTTGCTTTCCATGCTCGCCCAGTTTGGATCGGCAAAATGATGGAGCGCTACCAGGAGCTGATCCGTGGAGCCGCTTCGCACGTACTTTTGGGTACCGATGAGTTGCCTGCTGATTTACTCATTTATCCGGGATCTTTCAATCCATTGCACGTCGGACACATGCACTTACTGCGGTCCGCCGAACAGCTCTGCGGTCGCCATGGACTGCTCGAACTCTCAATTAAAAATGTCGATAAACCAGAGCTGGGTTTAGATGAAATTGAACGTCGCTTGGAATTCATTTTTGAACCCGTCATTCTGACCCGCGCGCCGACCTTCATCGAAAAAGCCGAAC
>CAKZQV010000328.1 GCA_937141895.1 uncultured Verrucomicrobiota bacterium | reverse complement strand
ACTTGATGAATAATGTGCTGTTATCATTGAATAGAAGCGTGCCAACAAGGCTTAACTTAGTGCCATTCAGCTCAGTCCCATCTTTCCGAAAATCCAGCTGGATGTGCTTCCCGGGAGGGGAGCGCGCAGAACCCCTAAAGAAGACGTGGCCTTTTCTGCGAAAAGAGCCTCGTCCTACACAAAAAAAATTCATGACCCATGGTCGTATGTGCTGGATCGAAGATGCGACGCCGATCCCAGAAATTGGGGCATAAATCCAAAAAAAGCCCTCCGAATGTTCGAAGGGCTTTTGGCAAATGAGGTGCCCAATCCGGGCACCTTTACGATGAATTACCAGAAGATCACATAGAGCGCGACCGTCAGGGCGCACACGACAATACCGGCGTACATCGCGCCTTTGGACGGAGTCAGATCCATGGTGGTGTTCGAGGCAAACACGACCTTTTCATCAGTCTTGAAAATCAAGCCGTATACGAAGAGCACCGCGAGAACCACACCGAGACAGACCGACATGCTGTAGAGGAAGTGCATATCGGAGTACTTCACGAGCATGAAATGGTAAATTCCCGCGTTGACCACGATACCAATCACACCTGCCCACTTTCCGCCGGTACGGTTCAACAAGCCATAAATGAATACCGCAAGAATACCGGTGGAGACATAACCCTGAATCGACTGGATGTAATCGAAGATACTCTGGAAATTAACCAGCAGTGGTGCCAGAACACAGCCGATCACCACAAACACCCCGATGCATATGCGACCAAAGGTGACGAATTCAAACTGCTTCGCCTCGGGCCGGATATAACGCTGATATACGTCCATAGTGAACAATGTCGAAGCCGCATTTAAGATCGCCGCGAGCGAAGAAACAATCGCGCCGAGCAACGCCGCGAAGACGAATCCAAGCAAGCCCTTGTTTTTCGGAATCAGCTTGGAAATCATCAGTCCCATCGCGTCGTCATATTTATAGGCGTTGATGGCCTTCGCCTCCGTGCTGTCGGCGCCAATCCGTGCAACCACCGCTTCGTTGAACGCGGTGATTTCAGCCGCTTTTTCCGAATGGGAAACCGCGTACTTCGGATCAAGGTCGAAGACAAAAGTGTTGTCTGGGTTGGCTTGCGCTTCCTCATAAACGGAGAAGACGTTGCCCCCCGCATCTTCATTCGCACCTTCGGCCATTTCATTGGAGTAGAGATTGAACGCAATGATGCCCGGAATCACGATAACGAACGGGATCAGCAGCTTCAGGAAACCGGCAAAAACGAGCCCCTTCTGGCCTTCCGCCAGCGACGCGGATCCGAGGATGCGCTGCGTAATGTACTGGTTCAGTCCCCAATAGTAAAAGTTCGGAATCCAGATACCGATGATGAGTACCGGCCACGGCATCGAGGGGGTGTCCATGTGCAAAGCCGTTTCGTTTAATTCACTGAATTTTTCCATGGCGCCTGCGCCGGCATCGACCGCTGCCGCCGCCCCACTGGCGTCTACCAACTCGGAAACATTCGTGATCCCCAACTGCTGGAACGCGAAATAGGTGATAAGGCCACCCCCAACGATCAGGGCAGTACCCTGGAGCAAATCGGCCCATGCACAGGCTTTCAGCCCGCCTACCGCAACATATCCTGCCGCCAGACCGCCCAGAATCCAGCAGGCCACCGCCAAGGGGATATCCGTTCCAAATTCGGTAAATAGCTTCGTCATTGCGATGGCACCTGCGTAAATAACGCCAATCAAACTCACGAAGATCAGAATGAGCGTCATAGAAATGGTCATCACCAACCGCGCCCAGTGGTTATAGCGGACTTCAAGGAATTCCGGGATCGTGGTAATGCCCGTCTTTAGGAAGTATGGAAGCAGAACAAAGGCAACAACAACCAACGTGATGGCCGCAATCCACTCCCAGCTCGAAACGGATAGCCCGTCCAAGCCAGCGCCCTTTCCTGCCATACCCACGAACTGCTCGGCGGAAATGTTCGCGGCGATCAAAGAAATACCGATCAACCACCAGGACAGACCACGGCCTGCAAGAAAGTAATCTTCAGCTCCCGTTTCGCCATGCGTTTTTTCGCCTTTGGATTTGTAAAGACCGACAAATAAAACGGCCGCAATAAATCCAAAAAAGACAATAATATCAATAATGCCCATCTCTTCCTCCTTCAGGTATCCTTTAACAACTCACAACTCTCCACAAATGCCACAAACTAGATGAGGATGCTAACAACTTGTCCAGCCCCTGACCAGTAGCCATTGCCTTGATATAGGCACAACATGCACCCATACATAATAAGTTTTTCTGAACCATTAAACATGGGCGAATTTAGCGAATAGATGGACAAATCGCGCAGAACTTAACTTTTTTATCTCCAACAAAAAACCCCGGGAAATTCATTCCCGAGGTCATAGCCCATTCGATGTTTTTAATCGCCTTACAGTTTGAGGCCATCAAAAGCAGAGAGGCATTCCAACACAGAAGCCTTGAGCGGTGCCGTACCCCCTTCAACGTCACTCTCAATATTGATCGGAATCTGCGGGTCATGGAGCGACTTGCGGACCAGAATCCAACCAGTGGAAGTCGTCACATGTACCCCTTCAAAGTTATTCGGCGTCAGCGACCAATCTTCCTGTTTTTCAACAAAGGTCTTAAAGCCTTCCAGCACGTCATCCGCATAGGCCGAAAAATCATCAACTAAAATCTGCGGACGGAATTCAATGGCCTCGGCCGGCTCTGGAAGTTCGGCAATCAGCTCGTCCACGGTCCCTGCACCGGAGGCTTTGAGCTGCGCGATTTTGATCAGGATTTTTGCAATCTGATAGGCCCCGTCATCTAAAAAATAATTTTCCTTCAACGCACCGTGCCCCGAAGTTTCCAGAGCGAGGAAACTCGGTGTGCCGGTTTCATTCAGGCGAATCGCTTCCTTAATCACGTTTTTATAGCCGCGTTTGAACCGGTGATGCACGCCCCCGAGTTTTTCTTCGATCCACCACTTCAGGCCCGTAGATGTTACCGAGTCCGTCACAATGGTAGATCCCGGATTATCCCCAAGCACGATTGTGGACATCAGGGCAATAAAGCGATTCCGGTTAATCGGCTTTCCGTTTTTATCCACCGCACCCGCGCGGTCCACATCGGTATCGAAAATAATGCCAAAATCAGCGCCGTTCTCTTTTACCGCCGCAATGATGGCGTCCATGGCGGCTGCATCTTCCGGGTTCGGAATGTGGTTCGGGAACGAACCATCCGGATCCAGAAACTGGCTGCCCTCCGTATCCGCGCCGAGCGGCTGCAGTACATTCGACTCAAAAAACCCGCCCGCGCCGTTTCCGGCATCGACGACAATTTTCAGTCCTTCCAGCGGTTGTTCCGACCCCGCTCCCTCACGGATAATGTTCACGAGATGCGCCGCATAATCACCCATCAGATCGATTTTCCGAACATGGGAAGTTTCCAAGGGTTGGAAACTTCCGGTCTCGGTCGCAATCGTGAGGATCTCAGAAATATCCTCTTTTCCGAGGCCGCCCTCACGCACAAAAAACTTCAATCCATTGCGGTTAAACGGTAGATGGCTGGCCGTCAGCATAATCGAACCGTCGTAGCCATGATGTTCAAAAACGGTCGACATAAACATCGCCGGCGTCGAAGAGAGCCCGCTGTCAAATCCTTCGCACCCCGCTTTTTCCAATCCCTGGAAAACCGCGGTTTTGATGTCGTCTGCGGATAGGCGCGAATCGTTCCCCACGGCCACCTTCAGACCGGATGTATTCATCTTCTTTTCCAACCACTTCGCAAAGGCAAAGCCGATGGTCCGCGCAATATCCGGCGTCAGGTTGACGGATTCGCCTTCAACGCCCTCGAGTGCAATCCCCCGCACGTCGCTTCCATTCTGTAGTTTAAAATATGGTTCCATGTTCCCCATTCCCTTTCTGATAAAAATGAGCGGGGATCATAATGCGTTTTGCATCGCAAACCATCTTCAAATTTAAGGAAAAACCAGTTTAACATAAAAAAACGGCGCATGGGGTAAAGAGGTAACCCATGCGC
>CAKZQV010000327.1 GCA_937141895.1 uncultured Verrucomicrobiota bacterium | reverse complement strand
CGCTATGGGCAGAGCCATGGTCAGGAAACCAGCGGTCTTTCTCTTTGATGAGCCCGGCGCGCTTCGCGTAGCCATTGAGCGCCCGCGTGAGCGCGGTCTTCAGGCCCGAAAGGTGCGTGCCGCCGTCGGAGGTGTACTGCCCGTTGACGAAGGAATAATACTCCTCCGAAAAGCGGTTGGTGTGCGTCAGCGCAATCTCCATTGTTTTGTCCGCATAGTGCAGCGGCGTGTAGATTTTTTCGTACTGGCTCTCATCGCGGATCAGGTCGAGCAACCCGCCTTTGCAATGGTAGAGCTCGCCGTTAAACCAGATTTTAAGCTTTGGATTGAGATAGGCATAAAATCGCAGACGCCGCGCCAAGTGGTCCGGGTTGAATGTAAATTTTTTGAAAATCTCCGGGTCGGGCGAAAAGGCGACAAAGGTGCCGTTGGGTTCGTCGGTTTTACCCTTTTCCTCGCGCACCAGATTGCCCAGCTCAAACTCGGCTTCCACAAATTTGCCGTCGCGGTGCGAGCGGACCAGAAAATAGGTCGAGAGGGCGTTGACCGCTTTGGTGCCGACGCCGTTGAGGCCGACCGAAAACTGGAAAACGTCGTCGTTGTATTTTGCACCGGTATTGATTTTGGAGACGCAGTCGACCACTTTGCCCAACGGAATCCCGCGGCCGAAGTCTCGGATCGTGACCATATCGTCCTCGATCGAGACATCAATCCGATCGCCGTGCCCCATAATAAATTCGTCGATCCCGTTATCGATCACCTCTTTTACCAGGATATAGATCCCGTCATCATAGTGCGCGCCGCTGCCGGTGCGGCCGATATACATACCCGTTCGCAGTCGGATATGCTCCAGCGACGATAGGGTCTTGATTTTATCTTCTGTGTATTCGCTCTGCTTTTTGGCGGCCATTTACCTAAATTCCTCGAAAACCACAAGATGTGGATATGGATTGATTGAAAACCCACAAAATCTACCAATTCACCTCGCGGCCTTCAAGCGCCCCGCCCGAATTTCATCCGTCCAATAACAAATAAGTTCACGATCGTGAACTTATTTGTTATTGGAGAGGAATGGTTCTGTAAGAGTTCCAAAGGCTGGAAGCTCTTTACTTCCGGACGACGCTATCTAGAATGGCTGTATCTAAAGAGGGGTTCATGGCTCGAAAAAGCAGGCGTAAAAAATCCAGATACCGCGCGTTTTCCAAGCATTGGAAATTGATTGCCGGGGTTCTGGTTGTGTTGTGGATTATTGCGGAAGGACGTTTCTGCATTCCGAAATTTGCACGTCCACCCAAGGGCGTGAAACCGATGGAGGTGAAAATGAAAACCACCTCCTATTGCCATTGCCGCCGGTGCTGCAGCTATAAATGGTTTCTCATCATCCCGTTTCAGAAAACGGGGGCATTAAGTTTCAGGATTAAACACATCGGGGTGACTTCCTCGGGGGCTAAGGTTGGGCCGGGAACGATCGCGGCGGATCCGTCTATCTATCCTTACGGAACGATTATGCATATTCCAGGCTATGGCTACGGCGTGGTGGAGGACACAGGCGGCGCGATTAAAGGAGAGCATGTTGATCTGTACCGCCCGAATCACTGGTTTGCACGCGCCTGGGGCGTACGGGAGAAAAACGTGAAGGTTTGGCTGCCTGAAAAATCGTTGGAGCAACCGGCCGAAGAGCGGGCGGAAGATTTAGGAAATATGATTGATGAATAAACGTAATTGTTTTATAAGCATTTAAACTTTGAATGGAGGAATACCAATGAAAAATATCGGTCTAATTAGTTCTATGGTTCTGGCATCAACTCTTGTGGCAAGTGCGCAAACCAAATTCCCGCTGCGGGTAGATATCGACGTCTCAACGAAAAAACATACCGAGCAAATCGGCGCCGGGATGGACGGCGAAGTGAAAGTTGAAAAAGTTTCCGTGCGCGTAAAAGTCCGAAAGGACAGCGGGCAGCCCTG
>CAKZQV010000326.1 GCA_937141895.1 uncultured Verrucomicrobiota bacterium | reverse complement strand
AATTATGAACAATCCGAGTATGAGTGAACTTTTAGAACCCATTTTGACCAAAGATGACCGATATACGGCCCAGGCGTACGCTTTCGTGCGCGAAGGCCTTGACCACACCGTCCGCAAACTGGAAAAACCGCGCCACGTTTCCGGCCGGGAGCTGCTGGATGGCATGCGCGAATATGCACTCAGTGAATACGGCCCGATCACCAAACGGGTGCTTTCTGAGTGGGGCATCAATGAATGCGTCGATTTCGGCTATATTGTCTTCAATCTGGTTGATGCCGGGTTGCTGGGAAAAACCGACGAAGATTCCATTGAGGACTTTATGGGGGGCTACGATTTTCACGAAGCATTCATCCGGCCATTCAAACCGCAGGAGCCAATCGCCTGCTCGATCGACTAGTTTTTCCGGAAATCTTGGATAAAACGCGCTTCACCACATATCGAGGGGCGCGTTCTCTGTATCCGCGTTTTTCCAAGGTTTGGAAGTGGAAACCTTCCATTTTATCTATATATTTCACGCCCTTATATTTTCAACAGCGGAGTAGGGTGCGATGAACGAAGAATATCCTTTTAACAAAATCGAAAATAAGTGGCAGAATTTCTGGGACGAAAACGGTGATTTTAATACTGATCTGGCGAAAGCAGAGAATCCGTATTACTGCCTGATGATGTTTCCGTATCCGTCGGGCAAGCTCCACGTCGGTCATGGCCGCAACTATATTATCGGCGATGCCGTTGCGCGGTATAAAAAAATGCAGGGCTTCGACGTGCTCACGCCGATGGGCTGGGATTCGTTCGGCCTGCCCGCCGAAAATGCCGCCATCAAAACCGGCACGCCGCCGGCGGAATATACCACGGCCAATATTGCCACCATGAAAGAACAGCTTCGCGCCTGGGGCTGTATGTATGACTGGGACAAGGAAGTCACCTCCTGCATGCCCGACTATTACAAATGGACGCAGTGGCTCTTTCTCCAGTTCCATAAAAAAGGCCTCGCCTACAAACACAACTCCAATGTGAACTGGTGCCCGTCGTGCGCCACGGTGCTGGCCAACGAGCAGGTGGTCGACGGCGCATGCGAGCGCTGCGATTCTGAAGTCGACCAAAAGTCGATGGATCAGTGGTTCTTCAAAATTACGGATTATGCTCAGCGCCTGCTGGACGATCTCGATACGCTCGATGGCTGGCCGACCCGCGTGAAGACCATGCAGAAAAACTGGATCGGCCGCTCGGAAGGCGCCGAAATTGATTTCCCGATTGTGCCGCGCGAAGACGGGGCAGGGGATAACGTCGATAAAATCGCGTGCTACACCACCCGCGTCGACACCATCTACGGCTGCACCTACATGGCCCTTGCTCCGGAGCATCCCGAACTGAAAAGTCTCGTCGCCGGTCTGCCGCAGGAAGAAGAGGTCCTCGAATTTATCAAAGCCAGCTCCAAGCTGACGAACCTCGACCGCGAAGCTGACGAAGTGGAAAAGGAAGGCCGCTTTACCGGGCGCTATCTGATCAATCCCTACAACGGCGAAAAAATTGAGCTGTGGGTCGGAAACTATGTGCTGATGTATGGCACCGGCGCGGTCATGGCCGTTCCGGCGCACGACCACCGCGACTTTGCCTTCGCCAAAAAAAACGATCTGGCCATCAAACTTTCACTCCAGAATCCGGAAGGAACGCTCGTGCTCGACGAAATGGAAGACGCCTACACCGAAGACGGCACCTGCGTCGATTCCGCAGAATTTACAGGCATTGGAAACCGCGAAGCGATCCAACAGATGATCGCACTGGCGGAAGAAAAAGGCTTCGGCAAAGGTAAAATCAATTTCCGCCTGCGCGACTGGCTCATTTCCCGTCAGCGCTACTGGGGCGCGCCGATCCCGATGGTCTATTGCGACTCCTGCGGCGTGGTGCCGGAAAAAGAGGAAAACCTTCCGATCCTGCTGCCGACCGATGTTGAATTTAAAGCCGAAGGCGAATCGCCGCTCAAATCCAGCGAAGCCTTCATGAACTGCGAATGTCCGAAGTGTGGAAAACCCGCCAAGCGTGAATCCGATACGATGGATACGTTCGTCGATTCCTCCTGGTATTTCCTGCGCTACCT
>CAKZQV010000325.1 GCA_937141895.1 uncultured Verrucomicrobiota bacterium | reverse complement strand
GAACTTTTGTTACAGCAGCTTCGTCGAACAGATCCATGGCCAGCCAATGAACACCATCGTGGCTATCTGCTCCGACATTCAGATCACACGCATAGATCTCCAACTCTGTTTTTTGCAACTGGCGAATACATGCCTGGCCCAGAAAGCCCGTAGCACCCGTGACTAAAACTTTTTTCATATCTAATCTTTCAGCAGCGGCCAGCTGCAGTCTTTCTCACTGATCACGGCAACCTCTCGCGGCCATTGAATACCGATAACGGGATCATTATACCGCATGCACATGGCGCTGTCGGTCATTCCGACGCAGATGTATTGATTCATGTGATCTGTGATGCGCTTTTAGGGGCAGCCAATATGCGTGATATAGGTTATCACTTTTCTGTTCTCAAAGAAAACCATCAGGTATTCAGGCCTCGGTTTCATCTTCCAATGTCAGAAAACCATGCGCGAAATTCCCCGGCACATACACCATGGTCTGATTGGCAGAAGAAAGCTCAATGCCGCAACTTCTTCTGTAGGTCGCCGAGTCCTCCCGCATATCAACTATAACGTCATAAAATGCACCCCGGATACAGCGCACAAATTTAGGTTCGGGCGCAGGGTCGGTCTGCCAGTGCATGCCACGCAGTGTGCCTGCCATCTTACTATAAACGGTATTCATTTGAACAAAGTTCGGATCAATACCATGCTCTTCAAACTCCCTTTTGCACCAAGCACGGGAATAGTACCCACGATCATCTTCAAATGGCGCCAACCTGATGATCCATGCATCTTTCAAAGGCAAAGGCTCAAAAATCATCGATCAAACAACTCCATATATTCCACAATCTGCGAGACCGTCAGTTCCCGCGGGTCAGCATCTTCAGAAGCGCGTTTATACCAGGTCACCGTCTGATTGATGGCGGAATCAAACTGCCACACCGGCTGCCAGTTCAGCAATCGGTCCGCCTTCTGTATGGAAAGATTTAACAGGCCGGCTTCATGCACAGCATTTGGATCGGACTGATCCTCCCATGCGCCCGACCAGCAGGTCAGAATCTGTTCCACCAGCTCTTTCACTGAACGGTTAGATTCTGGGTCGGGACCGAAATTAAACCCCGAGCAAACTTCTTTCCAGACATTGGAACCCGGATGATCCGCCAGTTTCATACCCAGCACCAGATAACCTCCCAACGGCTCAAGTACATGCTGCCACGGCCGTGTAGCCACTGGATTTCGAACCGGGATCGGTTTCCCTTCAGCCAGAGTACGCATACAGTCCGGCACAATACGATCCAGAGCCCAATCCCCGCCGCCAATTACATTGCCAGCGCGTGCCGATGCCAGGGAAATCTGATGACTTTTTCCATAATCATCGGGATGAAAAAATGATCGACGATAAGAAGACACTACCAGTTCACAAGCACCTTTACTGGCGCTGTATGGATCGTATCCCCCCATCGGATCTTCCTCATCATAGGGACGATCGACCTCTTTGTTTTCATAACATTTGTCGGTGGTGATAATGACCGCTTCACACGGATTTTCCAATGTTCGGAGAGCATCCAAAAGGTGCACAGTACCCATCACATTGGTATCGAAGGTTTCAACCGGATGGTCGTATGAGTAGCGGACAAGCGGCTGTGCAGCCAAATGAAACACGATATCCGGTTGAGCAACCTTCACGATTTCCGCAAGCTTAACCGAATCACGAATATCCTGAATATGATGCTCCGTTCGATCACGCAGATTAAGCTGCTCAAAAAAGGAGGGGTTATCCTGTGGTTCAAGCGAAATTCCGACCACGTCCGCGCCGAGGTTCAACAACCATTCCGACATCCACGAACCTTTAAATCCCGTGTGCCCGGTCAGCACTACCTTCTTGCCGGCATAATGATTCCTCAGACTGCTCATTACCAAGTCTTCCACGGGGCCTTACCGGAAACCCAGAGATCCTCCAGCACATTCTTATCGCGCAGCGTATCCATCGGTTGCCAGAATCCTGTATGCCGGTACGCATTCAACTGTCCATTCCGGGCCAGCCGTTGCAATGGAGAATGCTCCCAAGGCTCAGTGTCGGATTCAATGTAGTCCAGCACCTCCGGCTCCAGAACAAAAAACCCACCGTTAATCCACGCGCCATCACCCTGCGGTTTTTCATGGAAGGAAGCAACCTGGGAATTTTCGTCGTGAAGACTGAATGCACCGAAACGTCCCGGCGGTTTGATGGCCGCCATCGTTGCCAGTTTACCCGATTCTTTGTGGAACCGAATTTCCTCGCTCAAATTTATATCCGATACGCCATCACCATAGGTCATGCAGAAGGTTTCATCATCGAGATACTCGCGTACCCCGCGCAAGCGTCCACCAGTCATGCTTTCCAGCCCGGTATCGACACAGGTCACTTTCCATGGTTCGGAACTCGACCTGTGAACCTCCATACTATTGTCGCTTAAATCAAACGTCACATCGGTGCCCCGAAGATAGAGTTTCGAAAAATATTCTTTAATCGTGTATCCCTTGTATCCACAGGCAATGATGAAATCGTTGATCCCATAATGAGAATAGATTTTCATGATATGCCACAGAATCGGTTCCGACCCGATTTCAACCATTGGCTTTGGACGTACTGCACTCTCTTCACTAATTCGTGTGCCGAAACCTCCGGCAAGCATAACCGCTTTCATACTGAACCCCTTTCAAAAATAGACGAAGTTAGACAGCAATATCTGCGCCATCCAATATTTGTTATCCCTTGGTAAAAAACTGACCAATTTTTCCAACGTTTTTACAGCATAAAGTGAGTGGACCGCCGATCCGGTTTCGACGAATGACATCCCAGTCTTCTTTTGACTTGGTCATGATGTGTTTCAGGCTTCGGTTGCTGATTCCTCCAACGCGCATTTTGACAAGAACCATCATCAGATAGGCCGGCTCGACATTATATTTTCCGAGGATTCGCATCATAAAGTCATAATCCGCCGCACAACTGTATGAGGTATTAAAATATTCACCATTCTCCAGCTTGGTCTGTTCATAAATTTCTTTCCTCAGATAAAACGTCGGATGCGGCGGCATCCAGCCCCACTTCAGTTTTTTCCGAAAATAGATTCCGCTTTTCCAGTGCCGAACAAGCCCCAGCTCGCCATCTTCCAATGGTCGGACATATTGAAGATCCCCATAGACCGCGTCCGCACCCGAATTTTTCTGAGCGCAACCAATGTGGTAAAGAATACTCGGGGCGGCCAGCACATCATCCGCATGTAGAAAACCGACGAAATCACCAGTGGCCATACGGACCCCTTTGTTCAGGGCATCATAAATGCCCTTATCCGGCTCAGACACCCATTGATCAGGATGAAAATCCTGCTCTTCAATACGTTTCAGTGTATTATCGGTTGAGGCTCCATCAACGAGAATCCATTCAATGTCATCGCGTGGAATGGTCTGCTCACGGAGCGATTGAACCGTATCTAGAATACTCGCTTCTGAATTATACGTTGCTGTAATTATTGAAATCTTCATTTGCTCTCAATTTTTGGCAAATCTTTTTGCGCGTCCCGAAAAGGCATATAACATTGGGCCGTTCCGAACAAGTACGGGCTAAGCTTCGTTTTATCCAAAGTAAGTGCCGAGATAATGCAAAATGCTGTGGTCATGATAGTTACACCAAGAGAATAGAGCCATCCCGATGGTTCAAATTGTGTAAAAAGTCCCGCCAGAGGCTTCAGGAGCACAATAAAAATAGAATGAAAAACAAGGATCGCCAGTGAGTTTCTTCCGATCCACGCAACGATTTTAATACCCAGCCCCTCGGAGAATTTTTCTGCCAATCCCCAGAGTGTGATCAATATACTCAGGCACCAGACCATTTCAGTGTAAGAAAAGACGGAGAGCTCTTCGAGTTTGAGAAAATAATTCAGCGCCCAAACCCCGACGATACAGGCCACCCCAAAATACCAAGGGGTATCCAGCTTCCGATCCGTTACTGAGCGGATGGCCATGCCGATAAGGAAGTAGACGATGGTCCTGACTCTGACCAG
>CAKZQV010000324.1 GCA_937141895.1 uncultured Verrucomicrobiota bacterium | reverse complement strand
GGAAAATAAGGAACATTTTCATGCCAATATTTGCTTTTCAACCGCTTTCCGCCCCCTAGAATGCCCTCTATGAACACGTACCCAGAGATCCCCGACGATCAGCTCGAAAAATATTCTTCCGCCATCTCCCTCTCGGATATGGAAATTTTTGTCTTCCCTGAACTGCTCTACAGCCTGGTGCTCGCCAATATTATGTCGCCCAGAATCTGGAAATGGAAAGAGCATGAATGGTTTGCCAAGCTCGATTCCATGAAGCCCTACAAAAAAATCCAACGGCTGAAACAGTTCATTATCGATAACTATGAATTCAACCTCGACCTCGACACCTGGGGCCTGACCACCAAAGAAGAGGAGATTGAACGCTTTAAACCCTACATAGACGAAAAGACGATCGGCCGGTCCAACGCCCTCTTCGGTTATGAAGGTGACAAACACTACTTCTCCCTCGATATCCGCAAACACTTCGGCCTCGATAAATATAATTCCAATATCATTCCCTTCTGGAAAACCGAAACCCTCGAGGCCATGGACGCCTTTCGTTACAAGGACAACTACCGCGTAGGCGCCGGCGAATGTGTCTCGCTCTCCACCCTCTATGCGGCGGCACTGTTCATCATCTGCGATATTCCGCTGGAGGATATATTCCTGATCGCCACGCCGCTGCACTCGCAGAATTTCATCAACGTCAATGACGGTGTTTTGACGAATAACCGGCGGCTTGTGACCAAAAATATGTGGTTTAACGGCACCGACCTCACCGCCAGAGCACAGCGCGCCCTGCGAAATGAGCAGGTCACGATTGTGGCGAACAACACCGGCTTTATTCATACGGTTTACGACAAGGCCACCATTGCCCCGGAGAGCTTTGAACTCTTTAAAAATAAACTCGATGCCTTTACCACATCCGAAATTACCTTTGAAATTCTGGCCAATTTCCTGCGTGAACGTTCCGAATTCCAGAAATGTTTCCAGATCAAATTTATACGCCACGGCAAAGAGCAGTATCTGCCGATTGAACGGGCCTATGCCTATGAACACGGCAGCCCCTACAAAGTCTCCGACAACGCCACGCGCGACAAACTGCTCGACCAGATCGATGAATATGATTTTTACACCGAGCCGATCGATAACCGGATTCAGCTCAATAAACTCGCCGACTATCTCAAAGGCAACCCCATCTCCCACTTCGATGATGAGAGCATGAAAGGCCTCGCAGCAAAAATTGACTGCACGCAGGATATGAGCCGCAAAATGTCGGTCATCGAAGGCCTCGTTGATTTTGTACACCTCGAACCGGAACTTCCAGAAACTGAAAATAAAACCTTCGACAGTCCCGGCCCCATCACCTTTGAAACAGGAACCGGGCGGAGCGAGATCATTGAATATATTCAGAGCCTGCGTAACACGCACCCCATTGCCGACTTGGCCTGTTATGCCACACGGGACCTTGCCATCACGGACTGGCGCCCCTTCATTAAAGCCGGGCTCGAGCGCAATCCGGTCATTGTAGATGCAACTTCAAAACTTAGCGATGACGAGCTCATCCAGACCTTGGAAACCATGACTAACGAATCGATCTACGATGGCTCACGCCTGGCCCAGCCCGATGAAGTCTGGAACTTTCAGCGCGGCGACGGACTGGAACGCGCCTTCGCCCTTTCCAATGTTTGGAAAAAACGTCATCCGCTTGCTCCGATCAAACTGAAAACGGCCGACCATCTCGTCGAGCTTGACCTCGATGGTCGTATACTGAGCTTCGGCTCGCATAAAGGTCTCGAAAAAGAGCTGGAGCTTTAACATGGGCCTGCTCTCAAAATTATTCGGCGGAAGCACCAAAACCGACCTTCCAGCCATGATGCGCGATGGCGCACTGCTGATTGATGCCCGCTCACCCCCGGAATTTCAGGGCGGTTCCATTGAAGGCGCCATCAACCTGCCTCACGATATCATCGGCACAAAAATCAGCACGATTGAATCCGATAAAAATCGTCCCATCGTGATCTATTGCCAAAGCGGCGGGCGCTCCGCAATGGCGGTTCATGCGCTAAAGAAAGCGGGCTATACCCACGTCGAAAACGGGGGTGCAATTGAAGCACTGACCCGTCAGCTGGAGCAACACCATGGGTAAAACACTTGGCAAAATAGTCCTCGCCACGGTGGTGGGTTTTCTGGCGCTCAATCTGTTTTTCGGTGGAAAAGGCGATAAAAATGCCGATATTCCAACCTTAGTAAAAAAAGGCGCATTGATCGTCGACACCCGCACCGCCGGGGAATTCAACAACGGCCACGTCAAAGGTGCCATAAACATCCCCTACGACATCATCGGCGACTCGATCGATCAGCACGAAACCGACCCATCAAAACCGATCATTGTATACTGCCGGTCCGGAAATCGCTCGTCGCACGCGAAACGGAGCCTGATTGCAATAGGCTACACCAACGTCATCGATGCGGGCAGTATTGGAAACATGCAGCGCAACATGCCCCAATAGTTCCAACCATTGGAAACTAGCGCTTGCTCTGATAATAGTCGTTCAGCTCTTTGGTCAACAGCTGTCGCTTAATCTCCGCCCGCTCGCGGTCGACACTGCGTCCGGTTCCTCGGCACGGAGAACACCGCAGTTTCTTTTTCCCGGAACCCGCGCAACCGGTGCACTTGCCTGTCCCGCGGCAAGTCGTACACGGAATGGTCCTATCCAGGAAATCGGTATCCCGTTCGCCGTCGCCTTCGCATCGTTTACAATCGCCGGTGCCCCCACAGGCGGCACAGCTTTTTTCCAGCATCCCGGTTCCTTCGCAAACATCGCACGCGTTCAGATATTTTTCCACATCCAACACCTCGCCCTCGCCATAGTACACGTTGAGGGAAATCGTAAACCGCTCGGCATTTTTAACGTCATTATTCAGTGCGGCATGCATCAGGCAGATCACCAGGATATTCGTATCCATGGCCCCATCATAGGCCTCCGATCCAAAATAGTGCACCGCACCGGTAGACAGCTC
>CAKZQV010000323.1 GCA_937141895.1 uncultured Verrucomicrobiota bacterium | reverse complement strand
CGGTTGCGGCGGTTCAGCAGAAATCCAGTGGCAGTAAAAGCCGCGGTGGGGATCGGCCCGACTTTTCAAATATGTCTCAGGACGAGCGCAAAGCGGCCATGATCGAGCGCATGAAAGAGCGTGGCCTTTCCGATTCTGAAATTCAGGAGCGGTTGGAACGTTTTGCTCAAGGCGGAAGTCAGGGCGGGCGAGGTGAAAGCAGCGGCCGCCGGTCCGGAAAACCTTCGACTGAATACTATGTGCTCGTGACTTCTGCCGATCCGGAAAATCCGGATCAACAATCGATCAAGGTGGGTGTGAGCGATGGCTCCTATATGGAAATTTCAGAAGGACTGGCCGAGGGAGATGAAGTTCTGATTCAGCAGATGAACCTGGGAGCGCGAAAAGAAAACAGTGGCGGTCTTTTCTCTCCAACGATGGGCAGGAGGGGCCGCTGATGATCCGCGTCGAAAACCTGCATAAAACCTATCAGATGGGCGAGGTCGAAGTCCGTGCGCTCGACGGCGTGTCCCTGACGGTTGAGCAGGGGGAATATGTAGCTATTGTCGGAACCTCGGGCTCCGGAAAATCGACGCTGATGCACATTCTTGGGTTGCTTGATGTTCCGGACGCTGGAACGTTTGAAATCGATCATACCGATGTAACCAAATTTTCCGAAAACGAACTGGCGGCCTTTCGTAACCGGGTCATGGGTTTTGTCTTTCAGCAGTTCAATCTGCTGAAACGGACCAGTGCGCTTGAAAATGTAGAGTTGCCGCTGATCTATGCCCGGAACGGAAAAAAGAGCGATGTGCCGGATAAAATGCTCGACCTGGTTGGGCTGGGCGACCGCAAGATGCATCATCCGAATGAACTCTCCGGTGGTCAGCAACAGCGCGTGGCCATTGCCCGCGCGCTGGTGAATCACCCGTCGATCATTTTTGCGGATGAGCCGACCGGCAATCTCGACACGAAAAGTGCCAAAGAAATCATGCAGGTGATGAGCGAGTTGCATGCCAGCGGATTGACGATCATTCTGGTGACGCACGATGCCGATGTGGCGAACCACGCTCAGCGCATCATCGAAATTTGCGACGGGAAAATTATTTCGGATTCGCCGAATTCGACGGCACCCGAAGTTCCAACCCTTGGAAAATCGGCCGCTGAGCCCGTGGTAAAAAAGGGCTTCGGCATGCAGTCGTTGGTTGAGGGCTGGACGTTGGTTAAGCAGTCGCTACGCTCGCTCAGTGCAAATAAAGTGCGTACGGCGCTTTCGGCACTGGGGATCATGATTGGTGTTGCTGCGGTGATTGCCACGGTTGCCGTGGGTAATGGCGCTAAAGCGGCCATTGAAGATCAGATGAGCCGTTTGGGTTCTAATCTCCTGATGTTGTATCCCCAGCGCAGATCCCGCGGCGGGGTGGCTCAGGCGCAAGGGGCCGTTTCGCGGTTGGCCCTTGCGGATGCGGATGCCATTCGCGATGAAGTGCCGAATGTTATGGCTGTCAGTCCGACCCTCGACGGCAACGTTCAGCTCAAGGTTGGAAACAAAAACTGGAGTTGCCGGGTGACTGGTGTGGAGCCCGATTATGAATCGATGCGTTCCTATGAACCGCAGCTGGGTCGATTTTTTACGGCGGAAGAAGTGAATGCCAAAGCCATGGTTTGCGTGTTGGGTGTGACTCCGGTGCGGGAGTTGTTTGACGGACAGAATCCGATCGGACAGCAGATTAAAATTAATCGACGGACCTATACCGTGATCGGTGTTCTACCCGAAAAAGGAAGCAGCGGTTTTAGGGATTATGACGACGCG
>CAKZQV010000322.1 GCA_937141895.1 uncultured Verrucomicrobiota bacterium | reverse complement strand
CGTACAGGAGGGGTTTTAGGTAGATTGGTGAGTTCGACCGGTCTGAACTTGGTTGCGGCGCGTATGATCGGCCCAAGCCGGGAACTGGTGAAACGCTATGCGAATCTCGTCCGTAGCGAAACCGAGGTATGGCCGGAAATTCGTGAGTTGCTTTCGGAATATATCGAACGTGAAATGGCGCCGACCGAAGACGGGCATGTTCACCGCGTCCTGATGCTGTTGTTCGAAGGTGAAAATGCGGTCGACAAACTCCGCGACGCTGTGGGCGGATTTGAAGATTCCGTGGAAAGTGCGGACACCATTCGCGGAACGTTCGGCGACTACATTAAAGCTAACGACGGAAGCGTCACCTATTTCGAGCCGGCGGTACTCGCCGCTCCGACCGTTGAAATTGCTAAGCAGACGATTGGGCTTTGGGCCGAGTTCTCCGAGCAGGACGGCGGCATTCTGGAAAATGCCATTCGTCTGGCCGACGATGAAAACGCTGAAGAGGCGCTCGTCATTATCAAGCCCGACAACTTTACCTTCCCAAGTTCCCGTCCGGGCAATATTATGGATATCTTTTCCCGCTCCGGCCTTCGCTTGATCGGCATCAAGGTGCAGCAGATGAGTCTGGCTCAGGCGCAGGAATTTTACGGCCCGGTTCAGAATGTCCTTCGCGAAAAACTGGGCGGTCGTGCTGTGAATAAAGCATGTGAAGTGCTGAAAAACGAGTTCGACTTTGAAATGCCGGCTGAAGTCCGCGACGCCCTCGAAGGCACGTTCGGCCCGGCCTTTGGCGACAACCAGTTCTACAGTATTATGCAGTATATGACGGGCCTCTGGGCGCCGGACGTGGATCAGGATTCCACTGTAGATGAAGGCAAAGCCCGCAGTATGGTGCTGGTGTATGCTGGCGACAATGCCATCGAAAAAATCCGCGGCATTCTCGGCCCAACGGATCCGAGCAAAGCCGAGCCCGGCTCTGTTCGCAAGGAATACGGCACGGATATTATGGTGAATGCCGCTCATGCTTCCGACTCTCCGGAAAATGCACAACGTGAAATCGGCATCCTGAAAGTGGCCGACGACACCATTGTCCGTTGGTACAACCAGTATTATAAGTAACGAGTAATCCGTAATGCGTAATTTTTAAGTTACGCATTACGCATCACATATTACGGAGAAAAACCATGTGGAAAGAAATCGAAGCCGCTCCAGCAGATGCCATTCTCGGTCTAACCGAGGCGTTCAAGAAGGATGACAATCCGAATAAGGTTAACCTCGGCGTTGGCGTTTTTAAAGACGACGCAGGCACAACCCCAATCCTGAACTGCATCAAAACCGCTGAAAAGAAGCTGGTCGAGACGGAAACCACCAAGGGGTATCTTCCAATCCCTGGAAACCCGGCCTACGGTGCGGGTGTCCAGCGTCTGCTATTTGGATCGGATAGCGAAGTGATCCAGTCCAAACGGGCGGCGACCATGCAGACTCCAGGTGGAACCGGAGCCCTGCGTACGGGTGCAGATCTGCTGAAAAAATTTAACCCGAATGCCAAAATCTGGGTCAGCACCCCGACCTGGGCCAACCATAAAGGCATCTTCACGGCCGCCGGCTATGAAATTGCGGACTATCCGTACTACGACCCCGCCACCAAAGGCGTGAAATATGATGAGCTCATCCAGGCATTGGAAAATGTGCCTGCGGGCGACGTCGTTCTGATGCACGTCTGTTGTCACAACCCGACCGGCGTCGATCTCGTGGGCGAGCAGTGGGATAAAGTGGTTGAGATTGCTAAAGCCAAGGGCTGGACCCCGTTCCTTGACTTTGCGTATCAGGGCTTTGGCGACAGTATAGAAGAAGACCGCGCGGCCGTGGAAAAATTTGCCGCCGCCGGCATCGACTTCGTGGTGGCCAGCTCGTTCTCCAAAAACTTCGGTCTCTACAACGAGCGTACCGGGGCTTTCACCATCATCACGCCATCTGCTGAAGAAACTGCGGTTGCCCTCAGCCACGCGAAGCTGGTGGTGCGCGTGAACTATTCCAACCCGCCGGCACACGGTGGACTTGCGGCTTTGTCCGTTCTGGAGGATGACGCACTCTACGGCCAGTGGATCGGTGAAGTCGCTGATATGCGCGACCGCATTAAGGAAATGCGGGTGAAACTCGTGGACGGCCTTGCCGCCCGCGGCGTGGATCAGGACTTTTCCTACATCAAGGAACAGCGTGGCATGTTCTCCTTCAGCGGACTGTCCGACGAAATCGTCGAGTGGCTGAAAGTCAACAAGTCGATCTACATCGTGAAAGGCGGGCGCATCAACGTCGCCGGCCTTACTTCCCAGAATATCGACTATGTCTGCGACGCCATCGCCGAAGCACTGAGCGCATAAACAATACTTCCAGTTATTGGAATTGCAGAAGCCCGGCCCAACCGCCGGGCTTTTTAGTTCCCCTGGTCGGATTGGAAACGCAGACGGTTGCTCCTTGGGTTATACTGCGCTCATCGATGTCTCCATGGATTGGGGGCATAATAACGATATAGCGTTGCGACGCCAATCTCTGCGATTTGTAGTTTGTGGAGCCCGCCCATGCATCCACACGTTTAAGAATTGCCGTCTGTTTTTGGAGAGGCGAAGTGGCCGACATGCGCGATCGCATCAAGGATTACGGCAACACGTCTTCGAACACCTGTGCGAACGGGTTCCGACCTTGGGAAAAGATACCAACATCGACCGCACCGCCTTCTTGGTGCCTGGCATGAAAAAGGGGCGGTGCAGGGGTTTAATCCGCTGCCGTCAGGGACTCGGCGATCATATCTTTGAGCCCATCAAAAGAAACCGGTTTGGCGTACACCTTGAATATATTGTGGTTTCGGCTGGATTCTTCTGCCGAAATAGAGTTGTTCCATCCCGTTAGCAGAATGATTTTCTTGTCTGCATTCCGGGGAGGGATCTTTTCGCACAGCTGTAGACCATTCATGTCTGGCATGCTGAGATCGGTAATAATGATATCGTAGTCATTTTTGGCGAGCAGTTTAAGTGCGGCCATCCCATTGTCGGCTATATCCACGTTATGGCCGAGGCGGTTTAGCATGGCTTTT
>CAKZQV010000321.1 GCA_937141895.1 uncultured Verrucomicrobiota bacterium | reverse complement strand
CGTGGGCGCAAAGGTTCGGATCGTTCGGGCGTGGTTACGCGTTGCCGTTCCAGTCACAATACCGTTCCAGGTTTTGTCGGGATTAGAAAATATCGTGGTTCTTTTGCCCACATACGACATAAGAGTGCCCCGTTGTATCAGTCCGTCATTGGGGTCGTTGTAGTTAAAAAAATGGCCGAAGGAATAACTGTAAACCCCTTGTAAATAGGTCTGCCCAGAACCCGACACATCGTTATGCCCGCACCCTAGATTATGTCCCAATTCATGCGGCATTACCCCATGTGCATCGGAAAAATCGGCTACAGACCAGACACCGCCGATACTGGCGACCCCATATCCTGTTGCTTTACCAAACACGCAAACCATATCCGCGCCATAAGCCTCCCGATACACATGCGCTTCGTCCAGTTGACCATCCGACGCATTCTTCAATCGATTCCAAAGTGTGCTAACCGATCCATCCGAAGTTGCCCCAGCCGCCGGATGCGATACCGGTGCGATGCCTATAAGATTGGTCGTCATTCTGGCTCCACTTCTCGAACTGATGCTGTTCAGCGAATTAATCATCTGGTTGGCTTTTGCCAGAAGCTCAGCCAGGCTGCCTGCATCGGCCAAAGCAAGTGGGGTATAAACCACCAGCACATCCACTACGGGATCTCCCGCGGCAAGCGCTGCTGGCTCTTCCGCATCCAGCTCATGATAGGTATCGCCATAACCCGCCGCCGGATCATGCAAGGCTCGACAGGTTTCACAGAACCCATCCGGCAGTTTGACTTCAGTTAATTCCAGCTCGCCGGATGGATTGACCGACAATAAAAACTCGCCGGATTCCGACAGGGTGTGGCCCACGACGGCGGCACCGACGATCGAAAGAGAAAAGAAGGATTCAGGATCGCCCTCAATGCTGCCCGTCCAGTTGACCGCTCCTGAGCTGGAAACCTCATGATTCGAAAAATACACCTGCATAGAATGGCCGTCGGGCAGGCGCAATTCCATAGGCTGAATGCCGGCCACACCCGGCACAGGCAATCCACCCGAAATAAAAACAGATTCCTCTTCAACTGCGACCGAAGACGCGGCGCTTTCCTGCTGAGAAAAATTTAACGCGGGTTCAACCGACTCTTCCGAAGATTGCGGGAAAAAGTGTGATGATGCAGATCGCTCCTTTAATGGATTTTTATCCCCAATGTTAAGCGAGAAAATTCCAAGTACGACCATTATCCCCAATATGAGCAGAGTAATACTTCGCTTCTGATTCACCATTCGTGTCCTTTGTTTAAACCCACTATGCAGGGAAACGTGAAACTCTACACGTTCGTGAATAAAACTCAAGACACCCCCTAAACATCACGACTTCATTTCGAAAAGCCC
>CAKZQV010000320.1 GCA_937141895.1 uncultured Verrucomicrobiota bacterium | reverse complement strand
TGCTAGGTAAATACACCGGCGCCGGCACTATCTTCGGTGTAACCGGCGGTGTAATGGAAGCGGCGCTTCGTTCAGCCTACTACCTGATCACCAACGAAGACCTGGAAGATGTGAACTTCATGGAATGCCGTGGTCTTGAAGGCGTGAAGGAAGCTGAGATTGATATCAAAGGCACCAAGATCCGCATTGCGATCGCTCACCAGATGGGCAACATCGAAGCGGTTCTGAATAAAGTTCGTGAAGCAAAAGCCAACGGCGATGAAACGCCATGGCACTTCATCGAAGTCATGGCCTGCCGTGGCGGATGCATTGGGGGGGGCGGTCAGCCGCACGGTGCAACGGACGAAGTTCGCCTGAAACGTACACAGGGCATTTATAAGGATGACGAGAAATCAACCATCCGTTGCTCGCACCATAACCCGGAAATCACCCGTATCTACGAGGACTTTCTGGGTGAGCCATGCGGCCACAAAGCTCATGAGCTTCTGCACACCGACTATATCGAGCGCGCGGTTTACAAGAAGTAATCCCCGCTTCCAATGGTTGGAAACCGTCCCTTTCGGGGGGCGGTTTTTTTGTGCGTGTGCCTTGCTTTCTTCAAAGAGCCAACTAGACTGCAATAAATCGATAATGAACGGGTTATATTACACCTATGAATGACAAAACTCTCTTTTTAACAGCTGTTTCCATCATATTACTGTCCGCCACGCTGGTCTCTGGACAGGGTCAACCTCCTGCCGCGCCGCCTTCGCAGGCGCCGACCAGCGGACTGCGCGCAAGTACGCAAGCCGCCGAAACACCTAGCGCGAGCGTCGTGACGCCGAAATCGAAAGTAGCGCCTGGCCTGGAAAATGAACTCTATTCCTTCTCGTTTGAGGGGGCTCCCCTCGAGATTGTGATGGAGGAATACTGCCGCTGGACGGACAAGATTTACCTTAAGACCGATGCCGTATCAGCCAACATCACCCTGCGTTCCGAGAAAAAGATTCCGGTTCCGGAAGCCATCAAGGTGGTCGAGGCCATCCTCGCCATGAACAACATTGCCCTCGTTCCGATGGGCGAAAACTATGTTAAAGTGGTTCAGGCTACTGCCGGCGATCTGACCGGTCAGGGACTCGACATTCAGATGAATCCAGATACCCCTCTAGGTTCCACACATAAATTTGTGACCCGAATTGTACAGCTTCAAAACGTAGAAATCCCGGAAGTGCAGACTGCCGTTCAGCATGTCATGCACGCCTACGGAAAAATTCTCGCGCTCCAGCGAAGCAACAGCCTGATGATTACCGACACCGAGGCGAACATCAAACGGGTCATGGACATCATTAATTTTATCGATCAGGCCACAGCTCAGCCGGAATCCCGCATCTATCAGATCGAGCATGCGGAAGCCAACGAGATTGCCGGTAAGCTTACTGAAATTATCGATGCCGCGCAGGGCGATAATGCAACAGCCGCAACAACCGCGCCCACTGGCCGCAACGTGCGAACTCCTCCAGGAGTTATTCGCGCAGGGGCTCGTAATAACCGAAATAATCGTAATGCCGCTCCAGAACCCGCTCAGGCGACCTTCAGCCAAACCGAAGGCTCATCAAAAACAATGATTCACGGCACCGTCAAAGTGCTCGCAGATGACCGCACCAATATCATCATTATCTTTTCTCAGCCCGAAAATTTTTCATTCTTCGATGAAATCATCCGTGTGCTCGACATTGAAGTTAAGCCTGCGACCACCTTCGAGGTCATCCACCTTGAATATGCCGACGCCACCGATCTCTCCGGCACCATCAACGAACTCATCGGTGCAGCCGGCGGAACATCCCGTTCTACGACCGGTTCCGGCGCAACACCGGGCAATGCTTCAAGGAATAACTCCAACACCCGCACCACGAATACGCGCAACACGAACGCCCGCGTAACGCCAAACCAGGCCAACGGGCCTGAGGCTTCCATTCAAAATCTGAACCGACTTTCCGAGGATACCAAAGTTTTGGCCGACGAACGCTCCAATGCGATTCTGTTGATGGGTAACGAAAGCGATATTAGGGTGATTAAGGACCTCGTTAAGCAACTCGATATCATGCTCGAGCAGGTCGTTATTGAAGCCGCGATTTTTGAAATCGGCTTGTCGGACAGCCTCAGCCACGGCATTGACTGGCTATACCGCGCAGCGGGTGATGAAAGAATCGGGGCATGGGATGGGAATTCGTTGATCACCAATGCCATCGGAAACGTGGCCTCTGGCGCGTTGTCCTATTATCAGGATCTCGCCGGCATTGATTCCCAGATTCTGATCAATCTGGCGGCTCAGGACAACGACGCGCGTCTGGTATCTACCCCGGTCATTATGACCACCGACAATACCGAAGCCACGCTGACCGTGGCCGAGCAACGTCCGGTGGTTACCTCCACCTCCACCTTTAATAACAGTGCGGGGACATCCAGCTCGAACTACGAATATAAAGATATCGGCATCCAGCTCACCGTTACGCCGCGTATCAATCCAGAGCGTATGGTTATCATGGAATTGACCCAATCGGCGGACCAGCTCGGAGGAAGTGTAGTTATTGATAACAACGAAGTGCCCGTCATCCTGAACCGGGAATTTACCGCCTCCATCGCAGTGCCGGACAAAGGTACGGTCGTTCTGGGTGGATTGATTCAGACGGAGATGGAAGACAGCGTAACCAAGATACCACTGCTTGGTGATATTCCGCTGATCGGCCGTTACCTGTTCAGCTCCGTAAACAAAGAAGAAGTTCAGCGCGAGCTGATTGTCCTCATGACCCCGTATGTGATGACGGACACCCGTGAGATGCTTTCCGAAACCGAGCGGATTTATAAAGGAACCAACCTGAAGCAGGAGGATTGGGGCGGTTCCTGGTCTGAAAGTCCGCTGCGGAGCATTCCTGATCCGATCGA
>CAKZQV010000319.1 GCA_937141895.1 uncultured Verrucomicrobiota bacterium | reverse complement strand
AGCAGTTTGGCCAGGTTTTCGGGCGATTCGAGCGCATTCTGTTTCAGCAGGTTCAGCAGTTCATTCATGGCTAGCACCTTTCTTTTTATATTCGAACCGCGGATGGACACGGATAGACGCAAATGGTCTCATGCTACTCTTCGTGTCCATTCGTGTTCATTCGCGGTTAATAAGTCCGACATCGTAACGATTAGCGGTCATGTGACCAAACCAAAAAAAACGCCCCGAACTTCGGGGCGCTTTGCAACGGGCTTGCCGGATCGATTAAAAATCGTAGGCAATGTTGACGCCGCCCCAGAACTGCTCTCCGGATTCATACCGGATTTTCGCGTTGTCTTTTCGAGCGCCACCATACAGGCCGGTGTACGTCAGATTCAATGATCCGGTCAGACCGTCCAGGAATTCATAGGAAACGGTGCTGTAGAAGTTATAATCAACGAATCCTTTTCCACCTGCACCGAAGTACGCCTTGTTATAGCTGCCGCTGCCCCAGCCTGTGGAAACTCCGGCTTCAACAGCCAGGTACTCGCTGATCTGATAGGGAGCAACCACATCGAACTGCGCGTAGAGACCATCTACTTCTTTCACATCACCAAATAAGGTCACGGAAGGAATCACATAATCTTTAATCGTCAGCAGGTAAGCAGAAGCAAACAGCTCCGTCGTGGAGTTGCGGTTGACTCCCAGCCCGTTGGCGCCGGTCCCATTGGCCGGGAACTGGTAGCTGATCACACCGACATCAAATGAAAAATCGTTCAGGTCGACCGGAAGCGTATACGCCAGAGACAGATCCAGCTCCGAGAGATCGTTATCAACACCCAGATAGTTTTTGCTGATGTCCCAGTTTGCCCAAATATTAAAACTTACGCCGTACTGAGCAACAGAGAGCTGCGGCTGAAGTACAAAATCTTCATTTCGAACCATACCACGCCAAACATCGGCAGAAACGAGTGCCAACTCGGCGGTAGCGACGGGTCCGTTCCCACTAACAGAAGGAGCCTGTCCAACCATTACAACATCATCCTGAGCACTTACAAAACCTGCAGCAAAAACCGCTGCCATACCAACAACCATCAATTTTTTCATGGGAATGAAAACCTCCAGTTAAATCGCCTTAAAACATCCATACCACGACCATCGCGATATTTTGCGAAAACTATACCTAAGATTGCACTTGCCCCATGGTGTTGCAACCCATTTTCCCCTCAAAGTTATCAACACCTAGCAGTCCGCGATTCACCCCGCCCCCACCGGATTTTACAAAGATCGGAAAAGCCTATTTTACCGAGGCGCCGGAACCGATTTCGCCGTCGACCGTCACGAGCTTCAGGGTATCGCCGAGGGAGGCCGCCAGCAGCATGCCCTCGGATTTAACCCCGCGCAGTTTGGCCGGCTTCAGATTGGCCACCACCACGATCGTTTTACCGACCAGATCTTCCGGTTTATAATGCAGGGCAATGCCAGCCACCAGCTGGCGTTTTTCCTCGCCGAGATCGATCTGAAGTTTCAGGAGCTTATCCGCACCCTCGATTTCTTCGGCCCCGAGCACGACCGCCGTTTTCAGATCCACCGCCATCACCTGATCGAAGGTGATTAAGCCATCTTTGGACGGCTCGTCCTTCTTCTTGGGCTGTTGCTTTTGCTTCTGTTTTTTCGGTGTTGCTGGCTGCTTTTCTTCCTTCTTCTCCAGCTCAATACGCGGGAAAAGTGCGCCGGGCTGCGAAATTTCGGTTCCGGCCTCTAATACGCCGAAGGTGGTCAGCTTATCCAGCTGCGGACGGGCGTCGCTCATACCGAGTGCCGTGCGCAAGGCCACCATTTTTTCCGGCATAACCGGATAGAGCAGCGCCGCACAGACGCGCAGGCATTCTGCGGCGGTATAGAGGCAGTAAGCAACCTGCGCTTCGTTGCCTTCTTCTTTTGCCAGACTCCACGGCGCGCGTTCCTGCAGGAAAACATTAATTTTGCGAACAACGGACATCACAACACCCACAGAAGCATCCAGTTTCATATCGCCGATCATTCCGCCCATCTGCGCGGCAGCATTGGATGCCTCCTGCCAAAGCGCGTCTTCCAAACCGGCATCAAACCCGGCTTTCGAAACCACCGGAATTTTTCCGTCGCAATAGCGCGAGGTCATGTTCAGCACACGGTTGGTCACATTGCCCAGATCATTGGCCAA
>CAKZQV010000318.1 GCA_937141895.1 uncultured Verrucomicrobiota bacterium | reverse complement strand
CCTCGGGTGCGGATGGTCGTGGCTCAGCGGCCCCCAGGGCGCACGCATTGAACCGTCGGACCCAATCGAGACATACGGCTCGGCGAGAACGCGCCAGAGATTATCCTCCGACATACTGAAAAAAATACCGCCCGTTTTCAGGTCATCTTCGTCGATTAAATATAAAAGGGCATCCACCGGATGCAGCTTCAGGTCATCCGCCGCTTCGATCAGATGTTTTCCCCGATAAGCCTTAAATTTTGTGGAGCCGATCATGACGTTATCCCAATGCGCGGCCGGTTTATCCATCAGTTCGTTGCGGATTTTGTTCCGAACATGGGAGTCGCGCAGCCGTTCGAGAATGGCATCACGCCCGCCATAGGTGGCCCAGAGCGGAAGTACAATATCCAGATCGGTGCAGCCGGCGGTGTAGGGATAGCGGTCGGAGCCGATGTCCATGTTCTGCTGCGCCTCGCGTATTTTGGCAAAGGCGGTGTCGATTTTGTTCCAATTATCGGAACCCGATGCTTTGAGATGCGAAATCTGGAGCCGTGCGCCGGAGCGCTCGGCAATATCGAGCGATTCATCAATGGCTTCGAGCAGGGCGTTGGATTCGGAACGCATGTGGGTGGTGTAGAGCCCGCCTTTTTTGGCCACGACTTTGCAAAGTTCGATAATTTCCTCCCGCGGTACGGCGGAGCCCGGCGGATAGGCGAGTCCGGAGCTGAGGCCGATCGCCCCTTCGTCGAGCGCGGTTTCCAAGGTTTGGAACATTTCTTTCATTTCGTTCGGCGTGGCCGCGCGCGGCTCATAGCCGCAGATGCCGGCGTGGAGCGTATTGTGGCCGACGAGCAGGGCCACGTTGATGGCCGGGCGGACTTCTTCGTACAGTTTCCGATATTCGGAAACGGTGCGCCATGGGGTAGGGACGGACCGCCGGGCCGTCTTAGGTTCGCTCGGTCCGAAGGATCGGACTCCGTTCGTGCGGAGCGATCGAGCCCTACCTAAAGCGGAATAATCCTTGTCGAGCCAGTCGGAGGGCATTTTGTAGTCGCCATTAAGTGGTGCGGCGGATGCACCGCAGTTTCCGCATATTTCGGTCGTGATACCCTGATAGACCTTGGATGCAGCGCTAGGTTCAAGCAGCAGATAGGTATCGGAATGGGAGTGGGTGTCGATAAATCCAGGGCAAACGGTTAAACCGGTTGCGTCGATGGTTTTAGCAGAATTTACTAGTGAAAGATCGCCCAAAATTGTAATAAAACCTTCGTAAATGCCAATATCACAATGGATTGCAACATTAGAAGATCCGTCGTAAATAAGCCCATTTATAATTTTAGTGTCCAATTTCATGCTGCAGATTTTACTTCAAAACCGGTCTATCCATAGGAAAAAGAACGCTTTATTGCGGTTATTTCGAATGCATGCAACAAAAATGTCATAAAGTATTCAGATAAAACATATATGACATTTATGTTTCGGGGGATTTAATGGTGTACGAATTATAGGTAATATTATAAAGCATTGAATGTGAAGGGGATGTGATCGTAAAAGTCTTTTAAAAGTTTCATTTGGCACACCTGTTGCAATAAGGAGCCGTCCAAGCCACGGATATGGTGTCCGGGCAGGTAAGTAAACTCCACAAAGGGTGTAAGGATGAAAAATAAGTGGTTTAAAATTCCGGCATTGATTGCGGCAGCGTTGGTGCTCGGTTTGGCGTCACCGTCTCTGGCGCAAGAAGCTGTCGCGGCAGAGCCCGCATTTGATGCGGCGGCAACAGCCGGCGAGTGGGCCTATGCGATCGATAATATGTTCCTGATGTTCTGTGCGGTGCTGGTTCTGTTTATGCAGGCTGGTTTCGCTCTGGTTGAATCTGGCTTCAACAGCGCAAAGAACACCGTGAACATACTGTTCAAAAACCTGATGGACCTCTCCATTGGTATGATCCTGTACTTCATCATCGGTTACGGTCTGATGTATCCGGGTGACGGCAATGGCTGGTTGGCCTTCGGTCAGTTCGGCATTGGCGGTAACGGTGCGGATGTTGCGGAGGCGGGTGCGCTGACGCTGCAGGTGGACTGGCTGTTCCAGGTAGCCTTTGCGGCCACCGCGGCCACGATTGTTTCCGGTGCGGTTGCCGGACGTCTTAAATTCCACGCTTACCTTGTATACTCTGCGGTACTGACCGCCTTCATTTATCCGATTTCCGGTTACTGGAAATGGGGCGGCGGCTGGCTTGACCAAATGGGTTTCTACGATTTCGCCGGTTCGCTGGTGGTGCACGCCTGTGGTGGTTTCGCTGCTTTGGCTGCAGCTATTGTTCTTGGTCCGCGCATCGGACGCTTTTCTAAAGACGGAAAATCCCGTGCAATGCCCGGCCACTCGCTGCCGCTGGCCACCCTCGGTGTATTCATTCTGCTCATCGGCTGGTTCGGGTTCAACCCCGGTTCGCAGCTTGCAATTGTGGGCAAGGACAATACGGAAGCCGTTATGCTGATTGCGGTTAACACGCTGCTGGCCGCTGGTGCCGGTGCGGTTCTGGCCATGGTGGTCACTTGGATCATGCATAAGAAACCTGACCTGACCATGGCGGCCAATGGGGTACTCGCCGGGCTGGTGGGTATTACGGCCAACTGCGATGGGGTAACCAACGTTTCGGCCATCATTATCGGTGCAGTTGCCGGTGTTCTGGTGGTCTTCGGTGTGAAACTGCTCGATATGCTGAAAATCGACGATCCGGTGGGTGCATTCCCGGTTCACGGTCTCTGCGGGGTATGGGGCGGCATTGCCACAGCCATCTTCGGGTCCTACGACGGCTGCAGCTCGCAGGCCATCGGCGACTATGGTAACTGGGTGGCACAGATCACCGGTTCGATCGTCATTCCGATCTGGGCCTTCGTGACCATGTTCATTCTCTTCACGATCCTTAAAGCGATCGGCATGCTGCGCGTCAGCAAAGAAGAAGAGCTCCGCGGTCTGGACATCGGCGAACACGGCGAAGAAGCCTATAACGGCTTCCAGATCTTCACGACTAACTAAGAACCGGCTGATACGAAAGGATACGAAAAATGAAATTGATTATCGCATACGTACAGCCTGAACAGCTCAACGAAGTCAAACAGAGCCTGTACGAAAAAGAAATCTACAAAATGTCAGTGACCAATGCCATGGGCTGCGGTCAGCAGAAGGGCTACCACGAAACGTACCGCGGTGCGGACATCGAGGTAAACCTGCTGAAGAAAGTCCGTATTGAGATTGCCGTGAACGACGATTTCGTCGACATGACCATCGAAGCCATCATTGCCGGTGCCCGCACCGGAAATATTGGCGACGGAAAAATCTTCGTGCTGGATCTTCCGGAATGTATCCGGATCCGTACCGGGGAAAAAGGCCCCGATGCCGTTGGTTAAATCATAAAAAATCTAGGCGGTCGGTTCCCGTGCAATTTCCTTTTGCATCCTCGAGGAACTTTCTTACGGGGCCGGCCGCCTTCTACATCTCGAGTGAGTAAAAGCAAATAAGCAGAAGGAGAAATACAATGAAGAAAGTAATTACAACAACTATCGCAGCCGGTCTGGTTGCTTCCGTGGCATCAGCTGGTGTTAGTACTACCTTTGACTTTGCATCCGCATATGTCTTCCGTGGTGTAACCCTGAATGACGGTGCTGTATTTCAGCCGGGCATTGAAGCTTCCGGATTCGGAATGCCGGAAGAGTGGGGCGGCGTTGCATTCGGCGCTTGGGGCAACTATGACATCAATGATTATGATGGAAACGTTCCCGGTTCCACGTTCACTGAAACTGACTGGTATGTATCATACAGCCTTCCGTCATTCGTAGATGGACTGGACCTGTTCCTCGGATATGCGGAATACACCTATGGTGGTCCTGCTCGTGATGAAGAGCTGAACTTTGGCGCTGGATACGAAGTTGCCGGTGTTGGTCTGGGGCTCACGCTGTATCAGGGCGTGGGTGGATTGATTGGTCAGCAGACATACATTGAAGCAACTGCGGGTTATGGTATGGACTTTACCGAAGAGCTAAGCGGTTCAATCGATGCATCTGTCGGCTTTATAACTTATGATGATTCGGTAACTGGTCTGGACGACGGTTTCCACAACTACTCTATCGGTGCTAGCATTGGTTATGCTTTGTCTGATACCTGGAGTGCTGGTGCTTCCGTTACTTACATTGGACAGGGCGATGATATGGTTCTTCCCGATGGTGTTTTCGGATATGATGTCAGTGCGGTGGGCATGCTCAGTCTTGCCTGCGAAATGTAATCAATACTCCTATAGTTGATATACTTGAAAGCGTCCCTTTGGGGGCGCTTTTTTCATTTTCATATAGTCCACAACTGGTGGTGAATGTACGAAATATTAAAAATACACCCCAACATGTAGGGAAAATATTATTTGACAGTTAGACTTCCCAGGTGCTATTCCACGATTAACCTCGAGGAACCGATATGGGCAGGTGTGCTGCCTTTTCGGGAGTGTTATAAACGCAAGCATAAGGAGAAAGTATGAAGAAGCTACTTACAGTAGGAATTACAACAAGTCTGATGACAGGGAGCGCCATGGCCGGTGCCAGTCTGGGAGTAGATTTTGCTAATGCCCATATCTTCCGTGGAGCCACAGTTGTTGATGAATTTGTTATTCAACCTACCGTTGAGCTTTCCGGATTCAGTATGCCGGAAGAATATGGTGAGTTTGCGGTGGGTGCCTGGGGAAGTGTGGCCCCTTTTGCGGACCACCAAACCGGTACGGATACACCCTATGAAACGGACTGGTATCTCACCTACATGCTCCCTGAGCTTGCTGAAAGTCTGGATCTCTATATCGGCCTGACGGAATATACATATTCCGGTGCTTCCAATGAGCGGGAATTGAATCTGGCTGCCGGATATGCCCTTGGAGATTTTTATCTGGGCGCTTCTTTCAATTACATTTTTTACAATCAGGTTGGCGGTGGTGATGCAACCAAGGATCAGATGTATATCCCGGTGTCTATAGATTGGACGACGGAAATTTCCGATGAGTTAACCGGTAGTGCAGGGGGGCTGGTCTCCTTCCTGATGCAGGGAGATGGAAATGGTTCGGGTGCCAATGCACTTGACGATGGCTTCAATCACTACGAAATCTATGGTGCAGTGGATTATGTTCTGAGTGATGTCTGGTCCATTGGATTCTCCCTGTCCTATATCGGGCAGGGCGATGATATGGTACTTACCGATAACGCTTATGATTTAAGTGTTCTGGGTATGCTCAGTGTCGGTTGCGAAATGTAAATCTTCCAGCGTTTGGAAAAAAGGCGTCTCCACAAGGGGGCGCTTTTTTTATCTAGAGCTTGTCCCGTCTTGGGCTTAAGCTTTGTTTATAGCCCTATTCGGGGATAAAAATCCGAACAAGAGAGGCATTTTTGCCTCCCTTGCCGGAAAAAGACGCTTTATATTTCTTGTCTCCACAACAAAGAAAGGTAAAGCGCAATGAGCATCATCCAATTTCAGCCCGAGTTTCGTCCAGCACTTCCTGCTGTAAAAGGCCCCAAACAAACACTACTGTCCAAAACAGAAATTTTTCGCGGTCCGATTCTCCGTTTTTCCTCAGAAATTTTAATTTGAATCCGATTTTCTAAATTCCAACCCCCTATATTTGTTTTTACGTCTCTTCGCGGAATAGCGTCTTGAGTTGAAAAAAGTAGCTGGTTGTCGTTTCC
>CAKZQV010000317.1 GCA_937141895.1 uncultured Verrucomicrobiota bacterium | reverse complement strand
GAGCCGAACCCACTGGCCGATGCGGAAGCGATTGCGTTGCAGAAAAGCCTGCTCGATGCGTGGGGCCTCACGGGGTCGACCATAAAAATCAGCACGCGTGGTGAGCCGGCAGATCAAAAGGCGGTTGCTGAAGGACTGCGCGAAGCGTTGCGTCCGCACGAACAGGATCTTTGCGAAGATTGTCAGCGCCGGATCGACGAAAACGTCCTGCGCGTCATCGACTGTAAAAACGAGAGTTGCCAGAACATTGTGGATCAGATTCCTTCGCCGGTTGAATTTATGAGCGAAGCCTCGCGCGCTTATCTCGACCAGGTGATCCAGGCATTGGAAACCATGGGCGTTGAGGTGACGGTGGATCCGAAACTGATCCGCGGGCTCGATTACTATGTTCATACGGTCTGGGAAATCAGCCACTCGGCCCTCGGTGCACAGGATGCGCTGGCCGGCGGCGGACGTTACCTGATTAATCTGGGCAAAAAAGGCATTCCCGGTGTTGGGTTTGCAGTTGGTTTTGAACGCGCAATTATGGCGCTTGAAGCCTGCGGCATTACCGGTGAACAGTTTGCTCCGGAAGGCGGCGTCTGGTTGGTTTCACTCGGCGAAAACGCGCTGATGGAAAATATGAAGCTGGCGGCCGAATTGCGGGCCAAAGGTATCCGTTGCGGCATGGAGCTGGTCGCGAAAAGCATGAAAGCGCAGATGCGTAAGGCCAGCCGTTCCGGCGCGGCCAAAGTGATTATTCGCGGCGATGACGAATTGGAAAAGGGCATCGCCCAGGTAAAGGATATGGCCGAAGGCACGCAACAGGATTTAAGTATAGAGAACATTTTACGTGATGCGTGACGATTGAGCCGTGACTTTCCAAATTTTGGATATTCACGTCTCACGTCTCAATCGTCACTCAAGGAGAAAACGATGCACAGATACAGAACGCATACTTGCGGCGAACTCAGAAAAGAACAGATTGATGAAACCGTTAAAATTTCCGGTTGGGTGCACAGTGTGCGTGACCACGGCGGAATCATTTTTATCGACCTGCGCGATCACTACGGCCTGACCCAGGTGGTTATTGATCCGTCCCAGCCGTTTTATAAAGGCGTTGAGCACTGGCGCGTTGAGTCCACCATTTGTTTTACAGGTAAGGTCGTGGCTCGTTTTGCAGAAGCTGTAAATCCGAATCTGGCCACCGGCGAAATTGAACTGGTGGCTGAAGAGATGGAAACGTTGGGCGAATCCAAAGTAATACCGTTTCAGGTTTCGAAGGATGAGGACTGCAACGAAGCGCTTCGCCTGGAATACCGTTTTCTCGATATGCGTCGCGAAAGCCTGCACAACAACCTGATTCTCCGTTCCAAAGTTATCTCCCGTTTGCGCGAACTCATGACCGGCGAAGGCTTCATGGAAATGCAGACCCCGATTCTGACTGGCAGCTCGCCGGAAGGTGCGCGTGACTATCTGGTGCCGAGCCGCGTGCATCCTGGTAAATTTTATGCCCTGCCGCAGGCGCCGCAGCAGTTTAAACAGTTGCTGATGACCTCTGGTTTTGACCGCTATTTTCAGATTGCACCGTGCTTCCGCGATGAAGATGCGCGTGCCGACCGTTCGCCGGGCGAATTCTATCAGCTCGATATGGAGTTGGCGTTCGCGACGCAGGAAGACGTGTTTGAAGTAAACGAAAAAGTGCTGCACAAAGTATTCACTGAATTTTCCGACAAGCAGGTCGATGATATTCCGTTCAAGCGCCTGCCGTATAAAGAAGCAATGGAAAAATACGGAACCGATAAGCCGGATCTGCGTAACCCGTTGATCATTCAGGATGCTTCTGAAATATTCCGTGACTGTGGCTTCAAAGCCTTCGCGGGTGTGGTTGCTTCCGGCGGTGCGGTGAAAACCATTGCGGCCAAAGGGTGTGCCGACAAATCACGTAAATTCTTTGATGACCTGATTAAATTTGCTCAGGGCGTTGGTTCTAAAGGGCTCGGCTATCTCTGCTTCCTCAACGACGGCGAAATCAAAAGCCCCATCGCCAAATTCCTCAGCGACGACGAAATCGCTAAGCTCAAGGAGCTGGGCAAAGTTGAAGATGGCGACGTGATGTTCTTTATTGCGGATAAAGCCAAGGAAGCGACCGAAATTGGTTCGCATGTTCGTGATGAGCTCGGTAAACGCCTTGAACTGATCGACCCGGATGTTTTCAAGTTCTGCTGGATCGTGGACTTCCCGATGTATGAGCTCGACGACGATGGAAAAGTTGAATTTTCACATAATCCGTTCTCCATGCCGCAGGGCGGAATGGATGATCTGGAAAATAAAGATCCGCTCGAAATTCTGGCCTATCAGTACGACATCGTGGTGAACGGCGTGGAGCTTTCTTCGGGTGCGGTACGAAATCACAGTCCGGAAATGATGATCAAGGCCTTCGATATTGCGGGCTACGATGAAACCGTGGTGGCCAATAAGTTCCCGGCTCTGCATAAAGCTTTCCAGTATGGTGCTCCGCCGCATGCCGGTATTGCTCCGGGGGTTGACCGTATGGTCATGCTGCTGGCCGATGAGCCGAACATCCGCGAGGTGATTGCCTTCCCGATGAATCAGAAAGCCCAGGACCTGCTGATGAATGCGCCGGGCGATGTGGAATTCAATCAGATCCGTGATTTACACCTTCGTCTGCATCTGCCGAAAAAGGCAGAGAAGGAAGAAGCAGAAGAAAAGTAAGCATGGAGGGAGGCCGTCCTCGGCGTCCGGTCAGCGGGGACGCTGACCCTCTAGTTTAGAAGCCGTCCTGATCGGGGCGGCTTTTTTGGTTTTCGGTTTCCCATGATTGGATAAGGTAGGAATATGAAATTTTTCTTCTTAACAGCATTGGTTAGTACGTCAATTTTCGCAGCAGCGGAAACGAATGATTTTCAAAAGATGGAGGTTCCGAAGCAGGGGATTTCATTTTACAGGCCCAATTATGGAATTATTGGAGCGGATCCAATTAATGAGGCTGAAATTCTGTTTTCTTATAAATTCCGTTTTGTTGATGCCGATTCTTACGATACGTGGTGGGGGCGGCCGGTAAATACTCTGTTTTTTGCCTACTCGCAGTGGATGTTCTGGGATTTTGAACAAGGATCTTCGCCGTATCCGAACAATTATATGGACAGTTATTTTATTCCTGAGTTTTTCTGGCTTTGGAATGACTTTTTCCCGGAATCAGAGGGCGCACGGCTGGATCTACAGTTTGGCTATCAGCATGAATCAAATGGTCGTGATGAAGAATTTGAACGAACATGGGACCGGCTGAATGTTGAACCGACCTGGATCTGGGGCGAAACGGGGGATTGGCAGTATGTGTTGGGCCTTAAAATCTGGGCGCCGATTCATGTTGGTGATCAAATGAACGATATTTCGGAGTATTATGGTTTCGGTGAACTGAAGCTAAAGGCCGGAAAGCATGATGGGATTTCTACTGAGGTGATGCTTCGAAAGGGGACCAAAGATTGGAATGGTGCGGTGGAGGTCACGGCATCTTATCCCATCCGTCCGATGAATATTTTTCTATACGGTCAAGTATTCTATGGATACGGCGAAAACCTGCTTCGCTATGACCGGGAAACGTTTGCTTATCGTCTGGGTTTGGCGATTTCGCGCTAAAAACGTCCCGTATTTTTTTGCCAATTTCCGCCCGGAACGGCATATTCGCCAGACTTTTTTCGAATATTGGAAATTTCAGGAGATGAACTAGATGGAACAGTTGAAAAAAAATGAAGCTTTTAGCGGTCCTGAGGGGCCGGTCGTTCTCGTAATTATGGATGGTGTCGGCATTGGTAAAAATCCGGAAAGTGACGCCGTTGCGCTGGCCGATACGCCCAATCTGGATTGGCTGAAGGAAAATGCCGTTTATACCGAACTGGCCGCGCATGGCGTTGCGGTGGGTTTGCCGGATGACGGGGACATGGGGAACTCGGAGGTCGGGCATAATGCGATTGGCTGCGGGCGTGTTTTTTCCCAGGGTGCTGCACTGGTGGGCAATGCGATTGCTACTGGATCCATGTATGAAGATGCGGTGTGGAAAGAGCTGATTTCCAATGTGAACGAAAAAGAGTCGACGCTCCATTTTCTGGGCCTGTTCTCGGACGGTAATGTTCACTCCAACATTGCACATTTGGAAGCCATGCTGACGAAGGCGAAGGAGCAGGGGGTTAAAAAAGCGCGGATTCATGCGTTAATTGATGGCCGTGACGTGCCGCCGACATCGGCCCTGGAATATGTTGAACGTTTTGAAAAATTTCTTGCGGGTCTGAATGCAGATGGAACCGTTGATTACTGCGTGGCCTCGGGCGGCGGGCGTCAGAACATTACGATGGATCGCTATGATGCCAACTGGCCGATGGTTGAGGCGGGTTGGAATACGCACGTGAAAGCGGAAGGCCCGCAGTTTGCATCGATGAAAGAAGCGGTTGAAGGGTTGCGCAGTGAAAAGCCGGGCATTCTCGATCAGGATCTTCCGCCGTTTGTGATTGCGCGTGATGGTGCGCCGGTCGGACCGATGGTGGATGGCGACAGCGTGATTTTCTTTAATTTCCGTGGTGACCGTTCGCTGGAAATTACCAAAGCGTTTGAAGCGGAAACGCTGGAGGAATTTAACCGCGGGCCCAAGCCGGATGTGATTTATGCCGGTATGATGCAGTATGATGGTGACCTGGGCGTTCCAGCTAAATATCTAGTTTCTCCGCCGGCGATTGACCGCACGATGAGTGAGTATCTTTCCAATGCGGGCGTTAAACAGTTTGCGATTTCGGAAACGCAGAAGTTCGGTCATGTGACCTATTTCTTTAATGGCAATAATTCAGGTAAATTTGAAACCGAAACCTGGCTGGAGATTCCGTCGGATGTTTGTCCTTTCGAGGATGCCCCGCGCATGAAAGCCGATGAGGTTACCGATGAAGTGGTGAAAGCCATTGAGAGCGGTGCGTATGATTTTATCCGGTTGAACTACCCCAATGGTGACATGGTGGGTCACACGGGCGATTTTGAAGCGGTTAAGGTTTCTGTTCAGGCAGTGGACGAAGGACTGGCACGTATTCTTGCGGCGTTGAAAAAAGCGAAGGGTGTATTGGTTTGCTCGGCCGACCATGGCAATTCGGATGATATGTGCGAGCTGGATAAAAAAACCGGTGAAGTGAAGCATGATGCCAATGGAAAAACCCTGCCGAAAACATCGCATTCTTTGAATCCTGTTCCGGCGTACATTTTTGATGCATCCGGTTCTGAAAAGGTTAAAAAGGCCGATGTTGAAGCGCCTGGCATTGCAAATCTGGCGGCCACCTGCATTACGCTGCTGGGGTACGAGCCGCCGGCAGATTATACGCCGAGTCTGGTTACGGTTGGCTAAATTGCTGATCGTATAACTGAAAGGCCGTGAAGATGCATTTGCGCTCTTTGCGGCCTTTTGTTTTAATGGATAGATCTAATGAAAAACATCCTGCGCCAGCTTATCCTCCTGCTTGCTGTTCCGGCCTTTCTCTATGCGCAGGTTCCAGACCTTGGAAGTTCCTTTGACCTGTATGAATATTTCGATTCCGGAGACGGGATCGAGGGCTTCAATGCTCCGTTTTATGACGAGAATAATGTGAAGCGGGCTCATCTCTATTGCGGGTATGCCAAACTCCTGGACAACGAAGTGGTGGATGTGACGAACATCCGGATCGATGTGTATGACGAGGGCAAGGTGATCATGACGATCTATGCGCCGCAGTGCTTTACCTCAATCGGCAAGGCGGTGGATGAAAAAATGCTGAACGTTCACTCCGAGGGCGATGTGTTGATTGAGATGGAAGAGATGAGCATTGTCGGCAAAGGGTTTACGTTTACCTCCGATAAAAATAAATTTAAGATCCTGAGCGATTCCCGGGTGTTTATTCGTGAGTCGGCCCGTTCGATGGATGGGGTGGAGCTGTGATCCGGTATTTTCTCTATTGTATTTTCGTTTTCCTGCTGGTTTCCTGCACCCCACAGGATGGCACCGAAGTCGATGAGTCGGAATGGGCGGAAATTAAGGCTTTGGCGAATGACGAGGCTGTGGTTCCAGAGCCTGGAAATTCAGAGACCAATACGCTTCCAATCGTTGGAAAAGTCGGTGAGGGAGAGTTTGCTCCATTTTTCCAGCATCTGGAAAAGCTGAAGGTTGCGGAACGCTCGAAAGGGGACACACTGCTTAACGGAAAAGCGCTGACCTTTGATTATGACGAGCGCTACATCGTTCTAACGGACGATGTAATGATTGAAGATGATGAGGGAATGCTGAAAGCGGACAAACTGACCGGGCGTTTTTCGACCTCCAATGAAGTGGAGTTTATCGAGGCCGAGGGAAATGTTACGCTGAGCGGCAGTAACCGGACGGTTCAGGCGGAGCATGCCATTTATAATCACCGCAGCGGGTTTGTGCAGCTGGAAGGCCAAGCGAGTGCATCGCTGGATGGCAATAGGCTGTCGGGCGAGCGGATTCGGCTTTGGGTGAGGGATGACCGCCGGATGATCTGTGAACCGAATGCGCTACTGAAAGTGCGTTCGACCAAGGGGCTGGAATTTGAAGGTCTTTCGAATTCGAGCAACAGCGTGACGGAAATTCGCGCGGATAAAGCCATGTATAACGAATCGGAGGGTATGGCAGAGCTGGTGGGTAATGTTCGCGTACGTGATTCGCGGGCGGCCATGAATTGCGCAAGCATACGCCTTTTCCTCAAAGATAATAACGAAATTGATTGGATAGAGGCGGTTGGCGGCGTAATAATTCAGACACAAGAAGAACGAGCGTTGGCGGAACGCGCAACCTACCATGCAGATGAAGGCAAATTTACGCTCGAGGGCGAACCGAAGATCAAGCAGGGACTGAATATTATGACGGGTGATCGGATCATATTCTGGCATGAGGATCGCCGAATGCTCTGTGAGCCGAATGCACGCGTGCTGTTCTACCTGAATGAAGAAGACAAAGCGAAATTCCTGAAAGATTTAGACAAATAAATGGCTGAAGAAGACACCTATCTGATCCGTACCGACAAGCTGGTGAAGGCATATAAGGGCCGCAAGGTCGTTCGCGAAGTTGAGATTAATGTGAAGGCCGGGGAGATTGTCGGGCTGCTGGGTCCAAATGGCGCAGGCAAGACGACGAGTTTCTATATGATTGTGGGCCTGGTTAAGCCGACCAAGGGCAAGGTCTATTTCCAGGGCAAGAATGTCACCAACACCCCGATGTTTAAGCGGGCGCGTATGGGCATGGGCTATCTTTCTCAGGAACCCTCGATTTTTCGTAAGCTGACTGTTCAGGAAAATGTGATGTCGATTCTTGAAACCCTGCCATTGACGCATAAAGAGCGGAAAGATCGCCTGGAGCAGCTGCTGGATGATTTGAAAATCAGTAAACTGGCGAAGCAGAAAGCATACACGCTCTCCGGTGGTGAGCGTCGGCGTCTGGAAATTGCCCGCTCGCTGGTGACGAATCCGGCGATTATTCTGTTGGATGAACCGTTTGCGGGCGTTGACCCGCTGGCGGTGGCGGATGTTCAGGAGATCGTGAAGTCGCTGAAGGAAAAAGGGCTTGGGGTTTTGATTACGGACCACAGTGTCCGTGATACGCTGGAAGTGGTGGATCGCGCCTATCTGCTCTGCGACGGTCAGGTGTTGCGCGAGGGGAATAGTGAATTTTTGGTAAATGATGAAATGAGCCGCGAACTCTATCTGGGCCCGCGGTTCAGCATGTAATTCAACGAAAGGAGCAAGCCATGCAGGTAAGTATTACAGGACGGCATGTTAAAGTAACTGACAACGTTAAAGCCCATGTGGAAGATAAACTGGAGCGGTGTCTGGGCGTGTTCCCTCGAATCGAAAGTATCCGGGTTGTGATTGATACAGAAAATCGCGATCAGGTTTCTGAAGTGATCATCCAAGGGTCGAACCATATCCGCATCACGGCCACAGAAAAATCGGAAAATCTGTATGATGCCATCGATCGTTCGATTGAGCACGCGGAGCGCCAGATGCGTAAACATCGCGATAAGGTGCAGGATCATCACAAGTAAAGACTATTGAAGAATTCAGAATGAAAAGGTTGCCTTTTATGGTAAATGCTTCATCCTGATGTCTTAAATCCAGAATGGAGATTTTGTGTGGCTATATCTGTTAAAACACTTTGGGACGAAGGTGCCGAAACACTGCAACTGAGTATTATTGCCGGTGAGCAGTATCTTGACCGTAAGTTGCCTGAAACCACCATGAACCGTCCGGGGCTCGCCCTGACCGGATTTTTCCAGTATTTCGCAAATCAGCGCCTGCAGATTTTCGGTCTGGCTGAATTTACGTATCTGAAAAGTCTGCCGCAGAAAGAAAAGCTCAACCGCATGAAGGATTTGTTCGATCAGCAGATCCCCGGCATTGTGATTACGCGCAACCGGAAACCGACGGAGGAAATGCTAGAGCTGGCGGAACAACACAAGGTTCCGGTTTTCCGCACACCGATGGTGACTATGAATTTCATCAATGAGTGTACGGTGATTCTCGAAAAACTGACGGCCCCTCAAAAGCGTATCCAGGGCACCTGCATGGAACTGATGGGCATTGGAGTTCTTTTGCGCGGCGATCCGGGCATTGGAAAAAGTGAAACGGCACTGTCGCTGATTGAACGGGGATACAGCCTGGTGTCTGACGATGTAACCGAAATTCGCCGCACGACGCGCGGGAAGCTTGTGTGCTGGGCCAATGAGGTTACGAGATACCATATGGAAATTCGTGGGC
>CAKZQV010000316.1 GCA_937141895.1 uncultured Verrucomicrobiota bacterium | reverse complement strand
CAAACGGAGTTTACTTAATCGGCGTACCCTCGGATCGTGCGGCCTCGTGATAAAGCTCGGCCAGCGTATTGGTCATCTTGCCGGGTTTTCCGTCGCCGATTTCGCGCTTATCGACATCCACCACCGAAATGATTTCGGCTGCTGTACCGGTCAGGAACACTTCATCCGCCACATACAGATCATAGCGGGCCATCGGGGCTTCTCGCATTTCGTATCCGGCTTCGCGCGCAAGGTCCATGACCTTATTGCGGGTAAGACCTTCCAGCGCACCACAGGTGCTTGGCGGCGTGGTGATCACACCGTTTTTAATCACAAATACGTTATCCCCGGACGCCTCAGCCACTTCACCCTTATGGTTCAGCATCAGGCATTCCATGCAACCGGCATTGATGGCCTCAATTTTGGCCATGACATTGTTCAGGTAATTCAGGCTTTTAATGCGCGGATTGATCGCTTCCGGATGATTCCGTACGGTGCCGACTGTAACAATCTTCAGGCCGTTATCATACAGCTCCTGCGGATAGAGCTGAATTTTTGCGGCAATAATGATCACCTCGGCTTTTTCGCAGAGATAGGGGTTCAGGCCCAGCGTGCCGGTGCCGCGGGTGACCACCAGACGAATATATCCATCCGCGAGCTCATTCGCTTTGCAGGTCTCTACTACCGCCTGAGACATCTCCTCCTTGGTCATCGGAATATTCAGCGCAATCGCTTTTGCTGAATCGTAAAGACGGTCGATGTGTTCATCCAAAAGAAAAACACGACCGTTATACGCCCGGATACCTTCAAAAACGCCGTCTCCATAAAGCAGGCCATGATCAAATACGGAAACAACCGCATCTTTTTCATCCACCAGTTTGCCACTTAAAAAAATCTTCATTTCAAATACAGTCCTTACTAAATCAAAATCCCATCCTTCAGGAAAAGCTCCCGCGAACAGCGTGAGGCCACTTCCTTAGAATGAGTAACGAGCACGAGAGTATGCCTCCTCGCCTCGATCAGTTGAAACAAATAATTCAACACTTTTTCCCCGGTCCCGGAATCCAAATTTCCGGTCGGTTCATCAGCGAAAATAAGGTCCGGCTCGTTGATCAGCGACCGCGCAATCGCCACCCGCTGGCGTTCGCCACCGGACAGTTCCTGCGGCCGATGGCCGATGCGTTCCGCCAGTCCCACTTCGGTTAAAAGCTCGCGGGCGCGCTCTTTCGCCGCTTTGGCCGATCCCTGCGCCATGGCCGGAAGCGCCACGTTTTCCACAATATCAAGCTCCGGCAGCAGGTGAAAGGACTGAAAAACATACCCCACATTTTCGCCGCGAAATTTTGCCAGTTTGGCCGGGGACATCCGGTAAACATTCTGATTACGGAAGGAAACGCTTCCATCAACCGGCCGGTCCAGGCCGCCCAGCACATGAAGAAGCGTACTTTTTCCAGACCCGCTGTCCCCCATTATGGCCAGTGTCTCGCCCTCGTTTACCTCCAGGGAAACCCCTTTCAACACATCCAGCGTGGTCTGCCCAACTTTATAAGTTCGTCTGATATTCTCACACGTCAACATGTTATCCATCAGCCCAGCTCACTTTTCACCACATCGGCCAGTTTTTCGGCCAGCGCCTGGGTTTTCTCTTCGGTCGGGCCTTCCACCATCACCCGGCACATCGGTTGGGTTCCGGAATAACGGATCAGTACGCGCCCTTCATCGCCCAATTCCGCCTCGGCCGCTTCAATCGCTTTTCCAAGGATTGGAACTTCGTGGATTTTCGGTTTTTTCTGCACATCCACATTGATCAGTTTCTGCGGGAACGGCGTCATAATGCCCGCGAGCTCGGAAAGTTTTTTTCTGGATTGTTTCAACGTCTGAACCAATTTTATGCCCGAGACAATTCCATCCCCGGTCGTATGGCAATCCAGGAAAATCATGTGGCCGGAATCTTCGCCACCAAGCACCGCGCCTGTTTCTTTCATCAGCTCCAGCACCATGCGGTCCCCCACTCCGGCTGTTTCGGTTTTGATTCCATGGGCCTTCATTGCCGCATGGAATCCAACATTACTCATGACCGTAGCCACGACGGTATTATTTTTTAGATCACCCGTCTTTTTATAGGATCGGGCGCAGATCGCCATAATCTGGTCGCCGGTTAATTCCGTGCCAGTTTCATCCACCGCAATTAATCGATCACCGTCACCGTCAAAGGCCAGACCTGCATGGGCATTGATTTTTTTAACCTTACGCTGCAGATCTTCCGTGTGCTGCGAGCCACAGTTATCGTTAATATTCAGGCCATCTGGCTGATTATGAATGACCGTTACTTCAGCGCCGAGCTCAGTAAAAATGCCCTCTGCACATCCGCTGGCCGCACCGTTGGAGCAATCCAGCACCAGTTTTAATCCCTCGAACGGTTTTTCAGCCTCAACCGTATCGAGGCAGAATTCAGAATAGACGTCCGTTGAATTACCAAGCTGGTAAACCGCACCGACTTTATCGTCGATCGGTAGGTCGGGTTTTTCATTGAAAAACAGATCTTCTATTTCAGCCTCTTCCGCATCGGAAAGTTTATAGCCGTCGCCTTTAAACACCTTGATGCCGTTATCAAAATAGGGATTGTGCGACGCAGAAACCATGAGTCCTGCAACTGCACCGGTCTGTACCGCAACGGCCGCGACGGCAGGTGTCGGAACAATGCCGAGCAAATGCGCATCCACGCCGGCCGAACAGACGCCCGCAGCCAGAGCCGATTCCAGCATCGCACCGCTCAAACGCGGATCCCGGCCGATCACAATCGCTGGCCACTCCTCCGGATTGTTTTGATCTTTAAATTTAAGGGCTACGGCGCGCCCTAGTTTCAGGGCAACTTCCGCGGTCATATTGCCCTGATTTGCGCGGTCGCGAACGCCGTCTGTTCCAAATAGTTTTCCCATGTCTATGTCCAAAGTCCTGCTGTTTCATCCACGATCGACTGGAGCCAGGCGCGCCCGCTTTCGCGAGCATCTTTTTCCAATGATTGGATAGTTTCGATATACGATGATTTTACTTCAACGGACTGCACGAACGTTTCCAAGGGTTGGAAAGAGAGCGCCTCCAGATTTTTCTGAAGTTCAGGCCATTTTTTGTTAAAGCTTTTTTGCACCAAAATTTCGTCCGGTTTCCCGCCATGGCTTTCCAGCCATCGGAATGAATATTCAAACTTATTCGCAACATCGCCGAGCCGTTTGATCCGTTCCTTCAAAATTAGATCGAGATTTTGAAGTCCGCCATCGAGCACGGATTGGTCAAATTTATCGCGCACACATTTTGTCCGGATATTTCTATACCATTCCCTTAGGGCGAAAAGATTTCCGATATAGATAAGATTATTTTGAATCAGCCGATCGCCGCGGCGATACACGCCGATTTCATAGTCGCGGGTTCCGGCGGGCGGTACCTCGGGAATATGTAGTTTATTCTGCTCTAGAAGGTCTACCCTGCAAATCCCCCCGGCAGCAATGACGGAGCCATAGGCGATTTGCGACGGGCCAACGAGTCCGCCCTGCCCGCCGAGAAAGATGGCGTTCTGATCCATAAAAACGCCATTCGGCACATCGCCGATCAGCGAAGCCGTGGCCTTATCCTGATGCGGGGTGAAATTAAAATGAACATACGAAGAACCGATTTCGGAATGATCCTTTCGGCTCGTGCCGCCGGCCATGAGTGCATCACAGAAATTGTTCTAGCTGCCGGCGGTAACAAAAGGTAGAAAAATGGTTTGCTTGAGCCCGACGGTATGCGCACCGTTTGCTTCTTCTTCCAGAATGGTTCCCGCGCGGACATGCGCCCCATCGCCCATATTCGCGCCGTCGAAAAACACAGAACCGGAAAAATAGCCGCCCTTGAGTTTAACCGCGCGCCCCAGCTGGCTGTTTTCGAGGGTAACCGGAGATTCCGCACCGAGAACAGAGCCGGGGCCGATGGAGGTTTCCGAACCTTGAATCCGGCAGCCCGGATGGATGACCACATCGGGGGCAATTCGGGCACCGTCCACCTCGTCGCCGATGTGAACCCCCTGTAACAGCCAATCCGATTTTGAACGCATTCAAC
>CAKZQV010000315.1 GCA_937141895.1 uncultured Verrucomicrobiota bacterium | reverse complement strand
CGGCTGGATCCTCTTCATCGAGGTCGCGCATTTCAGCAATATCCTGATGCATGTAGAGGGCGTTTTCATCGAATACGATTTTTGCATCAAGAGCAACAAGGCCTTCATCAGGCGTCGTTACGAGCGGGTTGATTTCCGCGATCGAACAATCCTGCTCGCGGTAGCATGTGTAGAGATTCGTGAAGATTCCCATCGCCTGCTTGGCTTCCTGCCCTTTCAGGCCGAGTCCTGCAGCTAGGTTACGTGCCTGGAATGAACGGAGTCCAAGACCGGGACGCACCACTTCGCGAACAATTTTTTCGGGCGTTTCTTTCGCAACTTCTTCGATTTCAACTCCGCCTTCGGAGGAGACCATGAAGACGTCCATACCTGTGGAACGATCAAGCGTAATTGCAACGTAGAACAGCAGCTGCATATCAAATTCCTGGGCCACCATCACTTTACGAACCAGCTGTCCTTCTTCGCCGGTTTGTTTCGTGACAAGCGTCATGCCCAGCATTCGTTCGATTTGCTCACGAGCTTCCTCGCGATTATCGCAAACCTTAACGCCGCCCCCTTTGCCTCGGCCGCCCGCGTGAATCTGGGCTTTGATGACAAATTTATCTGAACCCAGCTCTTTTTCCACATGATCCAATGCAGCTTCTGCTTCGGAGAGGTCTTCAATCATGACCCCATCCTGGATCGGAATTCCGTATTTCTTCAGGAGTTGTTTCCCCTGAAATTCATGAATCTTCATAGTACCCTTTCCTTATATGGAATAGGGGCGACCAAAGGCCGCCCCCCATCCTTTAGCTTTTACTCAGGTTGGCTTTGATGAACTCACGGTTGAGTCGCGCGATGTTTTTCACATCGATCCCTTTCGGACAGGCCACGGCACACTCGTACTCGTTCGAGCAGTTACCGAAACCAAGTTCATCCATTTTTGCCACCATGGCCTTAACGCGTTTTGTACGCTCCGGATGGCCCTGCGGAAGCAGCGCATACTGCGAAACCTTTGCCGAAGTAAAGAGCATGGCCGAACCATTCGGGCAGGCCGCCACACAGGCGCCGCAACCGATGCATTCCGCTGCGTCCATCGCAGCTTCAGCAAACTCTTTCTTAATCGGGGTCGAGGACGCTTCCGGCGCATTGCCGGTTTTGACAGCCACATAACCACCTTCGGTGATGATTTCGTCGAGTCCGGAACGGTCGACAATCAAGTCTTTCAGTACAGGGAACGCATCCGCGCGGAACGGCTCAATCACCAGCTCTTCGCCATCTTTGAAATGGCGCATGTGCAGCTGACAAAGCGTCGTGCGGTCGTGCGAACCGTGTGTTTTTCCGCCCACCAGAGCGCCGCAGCATCCGCAGATACCTTCACGGCAGTCGTGTTCAAAGGCAATCGGTTCAACGCCTTTGATGGTAAGTTCATCGTTTACAACGTCGAGCATTTCGAGAAATGAAGCATCACAATCGATGTTGTTCGCTTCGTAGGTTTCGAAGCGTCCTTCTTCGCCCTTGCCCTGACGCCATACCTTCAGTTTGAGATTAATTTGCTTAGACATTATTTGTACGACCTCTGTGTAAGTTTCACTTCTTCGAACTCAAGCGGTTCTTTATGCAGAACCGGCTCTTTATCCAATCCCTGGAATTCCCATGCAGCGACGTAGCAGAACTCTTCGTCGATACGCTGCGCTTCACCTTCGTCGGTCTGGCTTTCCTCGCGGAAATGTCCGCCGCAGGATTCAGAACGGTCGAGGGCATCTTTTACCATCAGCTCAGCAAACTCCATAAAGTCTGCCACGCGGTTGGCTTTTTCCAGGGCCTGGTTCAGGTCGTCTGCCGAACCCGGCACATTCAGGTCTTTCCAGAATTCCTCACGGATCTTCGGAATTTTTTCAAGGGCTTCTTTGAGGCCCTGTTCGTTGCGGGCCATCCCGCATTTTTCCCACATCACTTGACCGAGCTCTTTATGGAAGTCATCAACCGTCCGCTTACCGTTAATGGCGAGCAGCTTGTCGAGTTTATCCTTCGCCGCGGTTTCCGCTTCCACAAACGCTGCATGATTGGTGTCGAACTTCTCAAACTTGGAGGAAGCGAGATAATCGTTGATCGTATTCGGCAACACAAAATATCCATCCGCCAAGCCCTGCATCAGTGCAGAAGCCCCGAGACGGTTGGCCCCGTGATCGGAGAAGTTACATTCCCCCAGCGCATAGAGGCCGGGAACCGAGGTCATCAGGTTGTAGTCCACCCAGAGACCGCCCATGGTGTAATGCACCGCCGGATAAATCATCATCGGCGTCGTGTACGGATCTTCATCGGTGATGCGATTATACATTTCGAACAGATTACCGTAGCGCGCTTCGATGACATCCTTGCCGAGACGCTCAATCGCATCGCGGAAATCAAGAAAAACGCCCAGTCCGGTCGACGAAATACCGCGCCCGTCATCGCAGGCTTCCTTCGCAGAACGGGAGGAAATATCACGCGGAGCCAGGTTTCCAAAGCTTGGATACTTGCGTTCCAGATAATAATCGCGATCCTCTTCAGCGACATCGTTTGCGCTCAGTTCGCCCTTGCGGATTTTTTCGGCAACCGCTTTTTCTTTCGGCACCCAGATGCGGCCATCATTTCGGAGCGACTCGGACATCAGGGTCAGCTTCGACTGATATTCGCCGTGAACCGGAATACAGGTCGGATGGATCTGCGTGTAGCACGGGTTGGCAAACGCCGCCCCTTTCTTATACGCGCGCCATGCCGCCGTTGCGTTGCAGTTCATCGCATTGGTGGAAAGGAAGAATACGTTGCCGTAACCACCGGTCGCCAACACAACCGCATCCGCCACATGGCGAGTCAGCTCGCCGGTCACGAGGTTGCGGGAAATAATACCGCGCGCCTGCCCGTCGATGATGACCACGTCGATCACTTCGCAGCGGGTGTACATTTTAACGCCGCCGGATTTGATCTCTTTGCAGAGTGCGCCATAAGCACCAATCAGCAACTGCTGACCGGTCTGGCCACGGGCATAGAACGTACGGGAAACCTGCGCACCGCCGAACGAGCGGTTGGCGAGGTAGCCCCCGTATTCACGGGCAAACGGAATGCCCTGCGCCACACAGTGGTCGATAATCAGGTTCGAACATTCCGCCAAACGGTGAACGTTAGCTTCACGCGAACGGAAGTCGCCGCCTTTTACGGTATCGTAAAAGAGACGGTGGATGGAATCGCCGTCGCCCGGATAGTTTTTCGCGGCATTAATACCGCCCTGGGCGGCAATGGAGTGCGCGCGGCGCGGGCTGTCGGAATACGTAAAGCAATCCACGTTATAGCCCTGCTCGGAGAGCGTCGCGGCCGCAGATGCGCCGGCGAGGCCGGAGCCGACCACGATGATGTTATATTTACGGCGGTTCGCCGGGTTAACCAGCTTTACGTTAAATTGGTGTTTCGTCCACTTTTCGGCCATCGGGCCGTCAGGAATTTTTGCGTCTAAATTCATTTTACGGTCCTCAAAGGTTATTTAATAAAGGCAGCGATAGGAATCACAGCGAAGGTCGCTGCCATGCCCCAGCCGATAATGGCGGATGCGCATTTAATTTTGCTCCCCTCACGAGGAACATAGAGACCGTAGGTCTGCAGGCTGCTCTGGAGCGCATGGCTCAGGTGCAGACCAACCGCAATCATGAATCCAACGTAGAAAACGAGGTGCAGCATATCGCCCTGGAAGCGGGACAGCACCATCGCGTAGACGTCGTAAGTCTCAACACCGTGCAGTTCAGTCTTCGCCTTTTCATAAAACTTGAAGTCGAGCAGATGCTTGACGATGAAGACGAAGATCATGATTCCCGAAACCGGCATTAAGCGTGCGGCCAGCGAACGTTCTTTCGATGATTTCTGAGAGTGGCGTTTTGACGCCGCCTTCCGATTGGCCAAGACCACTCGGACAGCCATGACCATATGAATGGTAATGGAAGTCAGCATCAGGAGCTCGATCCCGATCACAATCGGTACCAGCTGATGCAGATGATGGGCATAGGAATTAAAGATATCCGGCCCGAAGAGAAACAGCACATTTCCGCCCATATGTGGGATTAGAAACAGAAGAAACATTATCAATCCGGAGGTCGCAAGCAGCAGCTTCTGACCTATCGAAGATAATATCGATGTTTTTATACTCATTACTTATATTCCCTGATTAATTTCCGCCTATATAGGAATAGGTGAGCATTCCTATAATATTTCCCAGTAAATGCAATCGATTATTTCAAAATTCTTGCAAAAACCGTCACTTTTTACTGAAAATAGACACTAATGTTACAAACGAGCCGCGAATAGTAGTCCTCGACGAAGGTGTCATCAAGTCCGCTCTCCCATTTTTCGCTATTTATATATCGATTCATTAACAGCGTATTCCATGCGCCACGGCACTCCCGTCGAGCCCCTGATTCACGGCGGGGCTAATGAAGGATATAATACGGGTTAGATCAAAAAACTGGAACTTTGTTTTTACAGATATTTACATCCGTATTTTCCGTCTTTTAGAACTCCTCGGCCGACTTCCAGCCGTTCCGGAGGTCAAAGACCCGACATGCCCTCAAGGCCGCGCATCCTCGCAGTAGAGAAACCGCGAATAGACACGAATGAGGGAATACACTCGGGATTACTTTTTGCAGATGGGACGATTCACCCATTGGGTTAAGGGATGGTTTTTCATAAGCCCTTCTATATTAACGTGTATTCGTGCCCATTCGCGGTTAACTGCGCCTTCTAGGATAGATATGCGCTATGCGGGCGGCATAACCGGCTTCGCTCATCAGCAAGCTCCCGCCCCTCATCCCGCAAAATCGTATACGCCGTCGTGCAGTTTTCCATAAAACTGTTAAGCGTCGCCCGCGGACTCGAAATATCCGCCGGCTTCAGCGGAAATTCCTCTTCAGCCCCGACCCCAAAACCAAGAAATAACAACAAGACCACGACAACAAACCGATTCATATAACGCTCCAGAGATTGGGAAAAACATAATCGGGTTTTCCAAGGATTGGAACTTTTCCGCTCGCGTTTTTTCCAATCCTTGGAAATGCTCCCGCCCTATGAACAGAAGACTACCAGCCGAATGGGAACCACAGGACGCCGTCCTGCTCGTCCAGCCGCAAAAAGGCATGGACTGGGACTATTGCCTGGAAGGTGCCCGCGCCACATTTTCCAATATTCGGAAAACCATCGAGCGCTTCCAGCCCGTCATCATGGTCGAAGATCTGAAATGCAACGATACCTGGGCCCGCGACATCGGGCCCATCACCATCGAGGAAGACGGCAAACCCCTCCTGCTCGATTTCCAGTTTAACGGCTGGGGCGGTAAATTTCCCCACGATCTGGACAACACCCTCACAAAACGTCTCCACAATCTCGGTATTTTTAGCAAAACCGAGCTTCGTGGAATTAATCTGGTCCTCGAAGGCGGCAGCATCGAATCCGACGGCGAAGGCACCCTCCTCACCACTTCAACCTGCCTGCTCAATGAAAACCGGAATCCGAACCTTTCCAAAGAAGAGATCAAAGCCGAACTCACCGCACAGTTCGGCCTCTCCAATATTCTATGGCTGGAAAACGGGCACCTCGCCGGTGACGATACCGATGCGCACATCGACACCCTCGCCCGGCTCGCCCCGGAAAAAACCATCCTTTACGTCTCCTGCACCGACCAGGAAGACGAGCACTACGAAATTTTCCAAGCATTGGAAAACGAGCTCAAAACGTTCGACGGCTACCGACTGCTTCCCCTCCCATGGCCCTCCCCTAAATTTGACGGGAAACGACGTCTGCCCGCCACCTACGCCAACTATCTGGTCATCAACGGCGCCGTGCTCGTTCCCACCTATAATGACCCCGCCGACGTCCAGGCTTTGGAAACCATAGGGAAAGCCTTTCCCGGCCGCGAAATTATCGGTATAGACTGCTCCACCCTGATCCGGCAGGGCGGATCCCTGCACTGCGTCACCATGCAAATCCCAAAAGGAGTAATGCCCTGACCCACTGAAGCAAGCCCGCAGTAACACCCCAGGAATCCCGAAAACCCGGTGTATCCAAATCCTCTTCTGCTTGCCCACCTCGCAAAAACACCCTATTCTTTATCAGTTTTTACTAAACTATGCAGGATATTGAACCCGACACCGCCACCATCACAAAAACACGAGGGAAACAGGAGAACCCAATATGAGAGCCCTGTTGGACACAAATATCGTAATTCACCGCGAAGCCCCAATTGCAGCGAATCAGGACATTGGCACGCTGTTTAAGTGGCTGGACAAGGCAAAGTATGAGAAGTGCGTCCATCCGATTACGGTGGAGGAACTTCAAAAGCACAGAAACGAGAAAAAGCTAAACACCCTAAACATCAAGCTTCAAAGCTATTCCGTTTTAAAAACCGTTGCTCCGCTGGCAAATGAAGTAAAGGCCGTATCCACCCAAATCGATACCAATGCCAATGATGTCAACGATACCCGCCTGCTTAATGAGGTCTTTCAGGGGCGGGTGGATATTCTTATCAGCGAAGACAGGAAGATCCATGCCAAAGCGGCTCAACTCGGTATACAAGACCAAGTATTCAGGATTGACGGCTTCCTGGAAAAAGTCGTTTCCGAAAATCCAGATCTGATCAATTACAATGTACTGAGTGTAACCAAAAAATATTTTGGCGAGATCAACCTGGCGGATGATTTTTTTGACAGCTTTCGGCGGGACTACAATGAATTCGATAAATGGTTTAACAAGAAGGCCGATGAAATTGCTTACGTAACGCACAACCGGGGACGCATCCTTTCGTTCCTGTATGTAAAAACGGAGGATGAAAGCGAAAGTTATGCGGACATCACCCCTACGTTTACTTCAAAACGCCGGCTAAAGATCGGCACCTTCAAAGTCGTCAGCAATGGGGTTCGTCTTGGGGAACGGTTTCTGAAAATCATTTTCGACAATGCACTCCGGTACAAAGTCGATGAAATCTATGTGACGATTTTCGACAAAACCGATGACCAAAAACGTCTTATCGACCTTCTGCTGGACTGGGGCTTTATCCACCATGGCACCAAGAATACGACAAACGGCATTGAGCAGGTATTTACCCGTAATTTTGCGGCTTGCTTTTCTCCGGAGGCACCCTGCAGGACGTTCCCATATATTTCAGCAAACAGCCGGATCTTCCTTTGCCCGATATATCCCGACTACCACACGGAGTTGTTCCCAGATTCCATCCTCAACACGGAATCGTCTTTGGACTTCCAGGAAAATCAACCGCATCGCAACGCATTGCGGAAAGTCTATATTTCACGATCGATTAAGCGGGATCTTTCTTCGGGGGATGTCATCGTTTTTTATCGTACGGGCGGATACCGCAAGAGCGTTGTAACAACCATCGGCATTGTTGAGAGCGTTATTGATGGCATTCGGATAGAGGATGAATTTATTCGAAAATGCCGTAAGCGAAGTGTATTCTCCGACACTGAATTGAAAAAGCATTGGAACTACAACGTGAGAAACCGCCCATTTATCGTTAATTTCCTTTACGCCTATTCATTCCCCAAACGCCCGAACCTGGCCAAACTCATCGAGCTGGGGATAATCGCAGATGTTGATTCCGCTCCACGCGGATTTGAGCCCATCTCCAAAGAGCAATTTAATAAGATCATCAAGGAGTCCCTGACCAATGAAGGTATTATTGTCGATTAAACCGGAATTTGCGGAGCGCATTTTCGATGGGAGCAAAAAGTATGAATTTCGCAAAGCAATCTTCAAGAATCCCAACGTAAAAACCGTCGTGGTCTATGCGTCATCCCCCGTGCAACGCGTTATTGGCGAGTTCGATATTGCAACAATTTTAATCGATGAACCGACAGCTCTTTGGAAGGAAACGAAAGAGCACTCGGGAATCACGAAAGATTTTTTCTTTGATTATTTTGATCAGCGGGACATTGGCTATGCCATTGAGGTGAAAGATGTACGCCGTTATAAGAACTCTCAGTGCCTTCGCACCCACTACAAAAAAACACCCCCTCAATCTTTTTGTTACGTCTAAGCTTGAGTCTCTCTCCCCCTTGGCGGAACAGCAGCGGATCGTGGCGGAGGGGAGAATGAGCTGATGGGGTGGTGCGACAAACTGAAGGGGCGGCGCTTCGTCGCCCAGACTGGAGGGGCGGCGGCCTCGCCGCCCGGTCCGTTGAGGCCAGCGACCCTCCACCCCGTACCGCCGCTGAGAACCCCTTCCTCGCCAGCGGAAAATATTTTCCAATTTCCATCGTCCTCTTCGCGCCTTCGTGGTTAAACATCGTTATGAGCAAGTTGACCGTAGGATTAGTGCAGCAGTCGTGTTCGGACAACCGCACGGCGAATATTGAAAAGAGTATCGCCGGAATCCGCCGTTGTGCGGAACAGGGCGTAAAACTCGTGGTGCTGCAGGAACTCCATACCTCGCTCTATTTTTGCGATGTGGAGGATCCGGCCAATTTCGATCTGGCGGAATCCATTCCCGGCCCGTCGACGGAAATCTTCGGGGCTGTGGCGAAAGAACTCGGCGTCGTCATCGTTACCTCCCTCTTCGAAAAACGCGCGCCGGGGCTGTATCACAACACGGCCGTGGTGCTGGAGACCGACGGAAGCATTGCGGGTAAATACCGAAAAATGCATATTCCGGATGATCCGGGCTATTATGAAAAATTTTATTTCACGCCCGGCGATCTCGGTTTTGAACCCATTGAAACCTCGGTTGGAAAACTCGGCGTGCTCGTCTGCTGGGACCAGTGGTATCCCGAGGCCGCGCGCCTGATGGCCATGCGCGGAGCCGATCTTCTGATTTATCCCACCGCCATCGGCTGGGACCCGACCGATGATACCGAAGAGCAGCAGCGCCAGCGCGAGGCCTGGATCACGATTCAGCGATCGCACGCCGTGGCCAACGGCATTCCCGTGCTGAGCGTCAACCGGGTCGGCGCCGAACCGGGCGGCGCAGCCTTCTGGGGGTCCAGTTTTGCCGCGGGGTGCCAGGGCGAACTATTGGCGAAAGCAGACGCGGCGGCAGAGACCGAACTGCTGGTTGAGCTGGATTTCCAACGTTCGGAAACCGTCCGCCGCATGTGGCCCTATTTTCGCGACCGCCGCATTGACGCCTATGAAGGATTAACAAAACGATTTTTAAATAAGGAGTAATTCATGAAATCACTGAAACATCTGTTTGATGAAAACCGCGGATGGGCCGCGAAAATTGAGGAAGAACAGCCCGGTTTTTTTGAGACTCTTTCCAAAGCGCAGGCTCCGGAAATTCTCTGGATCGGTTGTGCCGACAGCCGTGTGCCGGCCAATGAAATTATTAACCTTCCACCCGGTGAAGTTTTTGTGCACCGCAATATTGCCAACGTCGTGGTGCATACCGATCTGAACTGTCTTTCCGTCATTCAATACGCCGTGGAAGTGCTGAAGGTGAAACATATTATCGTGTGCGGCCACTACGGCTGCGGCGGCGTGGCCGCTTCCATGGGCGACGAAAGCTTTGGACTAATCGACAACTGGCTCCGCCATATTAAAGATGTCTATCGTTTCCACGCCGCCGAACTCGACGGCATTGAAGATCAGATTGCGCGCCGCGACCGACTTTGCGAACTCAATGTCATTGAGCAGGTCGGCAACGTGTGTAATACCTCGATTGTTCAGGGTGCCTGGAAAGGCGGGCAATCACTGCACGTCCACGGCTGGATCTACCGCCTGGAAGACGGTCTGATTCGGGATATGGATGTGACCACCCTCGGCCCCGACGAGTAGTCAACGTAGACGCGACGCCCTCGTCGCGTTATCTCCGCAAAGCTCAGGTGCATGAAGCGACGAGGGCGTCGCTTCTACTATACTCATGGACCTATTCGAAAATATCCTTCCGGCACAGGCGCTGGGCATCGAAGTTTCCAACCATTGGAAAAATGGGATCGAGCTCTGTGCACCGCTGGACAAAAATCTGAATGACAAGGGAACCGGATTTGCCGGTTCCCTTTCTTCGATCCTCACCCTCTCCGGGTGGGCCCTGATTACCCGGGAACTTCAGGAAGTCGGAATTTCCGCCAACGTGATGGTGGTAACATCGGAAACTGAATTTACGGCTCCAGTCACCGGAGATTTCACGGCAACCTGCGAAACGACCGATGCAAAAATCGCGCGTGTTTTACAGAACCTGCAAAATAACGGACGAAGCCGGATGACCCTTCAATCTGAAATCCCCGGCTGCGCCCGCATGACGGCTTCGTACGCCATACGCTTTACTTCATAAAATAACGCAGGTAGATATACGCACTGGCAACCACCAAGCTGATGATCATGAAGGGGAAGCCGTATTTCGTGAACGAACCGAAGGTGATTTTGCAGTTATTGCGGTTAGCCACCTGCGCGATCACGACATTGGCTGAAGCGCCAACCAAAGTCCCGTTGCCTCCGAAGCAGGCGCCGAGTGCGAGCGACCACAACAGCGGCTCCGCAACCTGCGCATGGATCAGGGCCTGGTCTTCCAGGCCCATCTGCTGGGCAAAGACCGGGATGATGCCTTTTACCAACGGAATCATCGCCATGACCAACGGGATATTGTCCACAATGGCCGAAGCAATGGCACTGAACCAGAGAATGGTCAGCGCGGTGGCCATTAAATTCCCTTTGCAAATGTGCAGGATAAACTCACCCATCGCTTCAAACACATGGGCGTGTTCCAGCGCGCCGATCATCATGAACAGTCCGGAGAAAAAGAGAATCGTGTTCCATTCCACATGCACGAGCGAATGGTGGATATCCTTTTTACAAACCAGCACCATCAGCATGGCTCCGGCCAGGGCGATGATCCCCGGTTCGATTTCCAGTACGCGGCCTCCGAAAAATCCGGCCAGAATCAGAGCAAATACGGCCAGCGATTTTTTCAGTACGACCGGCTGAAGAATCGCTTTTTCCGGACGCGATTGCTCAATACGTTTTCGGGTCTGCTCCGTGGTGCGGGTGGTTTTCCGAAACAGCAAGGCCATAAGACCGAGCAGTAGAATCATACTTACGATGACCGGCGGGCTGAGGTTGATCAGAAAATCGTTGAACGAAAGGTGCGTCTGCGAACCGATCAGAATATTAGGCGGATCGCCGACCAGCGTGGCCGTACCGCCAATATTGGAAAAGACGGCTTCCATGATCAATATCGGTGCCGCAGGCATCTCCAAAAGTTGACAAAGCAGAATGGTGATCGGCGCCATCAGAATGACGGTGGTCACGTTATCCAGAAAAGCGGACAGCACGGCAGTGAGGATCATGAAAAACACCACGATCAGCAAACCATTACCTTTGGCGGCACGGGCCAGCTTGATGGCGAGCCATTCAAAAACACCGGTATCGGTGAGCGTGTTGACAACGACCATCATGCCGATGAGCAGAAACAGAACATTCAGGTCGATAGCATGGAGCGCTTCTTCGTAGCCGACGAGATGCAGGCCGACCATCAATCCGGCGCCAATGAGGGCGGCGATGGTTTTATCGATGATTTCGGTGGCGATAAAGAAATAGACCACCAGGAAGACTAGAATTGGAATTAACATGGTTTTCTCCTTAGTGGTTGATCACGTTATCGAGGACGAGGCCTTTATCGATGGTCCCAACCCAACGATTGTTTTCATCAACAACGTAGAGCTTGGGATGCGACTTCACCGCGAGATCGAAGACGATTTCCATGATGGTGTAATCCATGGAAACCGTACGGGCCGTCGCCTCCATCATGTCAGAGGCCAGCGCATGCTGTTCGTCTTCAAAATATTTTTCGAAGGGGTCAAACTCGGCGATGAAAGAGACACTCTTGAGCTGGCCGAAAAATTCGGGCAGCCCATATTTAAAGAGGCGCTCGACTGTAATTTCGCCCAGAATCTCCCGGTCACTATTCACGACCGGAATCGCGTGCAGGTTATGTGTGCTCATGAAGTGTGAACACTTCGATGCTGGCTCGGATTCATTTACGCTGAACCGCGGCGGACGCATAATGTCGCGCGCCAGAATCGGTTTATCGATACCTAGATTATGAACGCTGAATATATTCCGCAGCTCATCCGGGTTTCCGGCATCCATTACACACTGCTTGACCATTTCATCGGACAACAAGCGAGAGAGCTGGGCCATGATTTTCAGCGAAACCGTCGGGTCTGAAAGCGGTACCAGAATCAGGCAAATGATCTGCACCGGGGCATCCCCAAACAGGACCGGCTCTTTAAATGTGGCCACGGCAAAGAGCGCCTTATTCAGGTTTTCGAGGCGCGCATGCGGGAAAGCAATCCCCTCACCCAATGCGGTGGTCATCCGATTTTCACGGGCAATAAGCGCTTCAAGAACCGCGTCATGGGTCAATTGATCATTGACCTCGAAAAATCCGTTGCTGCAGAGTTTTTCCAGAATGGTAGAAAACACTTCATCACGCGGCGCAGACGCGAGGGTCGGAAGCCATGATTCCTCGCGGCGGGGATAGTTCATAATTTTCATGGGAATCTCGCTCTAGCGCGTGGCTGCGCCTTTAGCCTGTAAATAATGCGAGAGCACGCTCTTGGCCTCGAGGACACCGGTTAGGCGGTGCTCACCATCAACCACAGCAATCTCACGGATATGATTGAGCTGCATCAACTCGATCACGTCCTTGAGCGGCGTGTTGGGCTGCACCGATACCGGCTCTTCGGCCAGATCCTGCCCATGGAAGAAATTGAGCACGTAGGCGATGGCGGGCAGCAGCTCCTGTTCATCGCTCTCCCGGCGCGAAAGCTCGAGCATTTTGGTGGCAATTTGCTTGGCCTGAATGACACCCACCAACTGCCCGTCCTCATTTTCGAGGTAGACCTTGTATCGGTCGGATATGCAGATCATAGACGCGAGTTTTTCAAGCGATGCCCCGCTATTGGCGCGCAGGCAGGAAGTATTCATCAGGTACGCAATGTCCTTAACGGTCGTTTTTTCTAAACTGGTTTTCATTTGATCCCTTCGGAGTTTGGTTCTGTGGCAATGAGGAGGAGTGCAGCCCAGAAAGGTGCACATTTGGCCGGTCGAAACCGTCGGGTTTCTGGCCGTATCTCATCGCACGAATCAAATCCGCAAGGGCATCCGCCATCCGCGGGCCATTGGTGCGGCGATGGCGGATAAGCAGCTGAAGGTGCATTTAGAACATATTAAATCGGTATTAAGGTGAAACTGTTGGGCCGGCGACAAACCGAAAACGTGACGTTCAGATTCCTCGTCGGTCGTTTCCTCGCACTCAAATTCAGCAAAGGCATCGCAAATCTCCTCGGTCTGCCCGAAACGGTTTTGCTCACTATTCTTACGGGAAGGAGCCGCCACAAAGAAGATTAGTAGCTCAAGCAGGATCGGGATCAGCAGGACCCATAGAATGGTGCGGTTCTTTTTCATGAAAAATCAGGCCACGGTGCGTCGCTTGACCAGTTCGGCATTTACGCCGCGGCGGGCGGCTCGGATATCGAGAACGCCGAGCAGTTTGCCGCTCTCTTTATTCTCGATGACGGGCATGGACTCGACCTGATTATTGCCCATCTCTTTGAACGCTTCCGTGAGCGACATACCGGAAACCAGTTTATGGCGGGCGGGCTGCATGACATCGCCGACGACCAACCACTGCCAGGTGTCGCGTTCGGTGAGCAGTTCCTTTAGATTTTCAAACGTCAGAACCCCGATAATCTTCCCCTCGTTGGAAACTACGGGATAGACGAACGTATCCTGATCGGCAAAGTGCTGCACCACCGTTTCAAGCGGCGTGCCTTCCAGCAACGGTACAATGCCTTTATCGACCACGTCGCAGACCTTCATTTCGGCCATGACATCTTCTTCGGTTACGTTGCGCCCGATTTCACCGGCCTTTTTGACGGCAAGCTTCGCAAAGGCCGGGCCGATGAGCTGCACGCAGAGGGTGGTTGCCGTCACGGTAAAAATGATCATATCGCCGAGGCTGACTTCATCGGTCACCTGGATGTGCTGCAGGTTATGGCTGGCCACAATCGACAGACCGACGGCCACCCCGCCTTGGGCAAACAGCGCCATGCCCATATAGTTCTGCACGGGCTTTTCAGCTTTGGACCATTTGCCGCCGTAGTAAGCGCCGACATATTTTCCAAGACTTCGGAAAAAGACGTAGGAGGCCACCAGGAGCCAGATCCAGGCCGGCATGTTACCTAACGAAAGGCGGGCGCCGACCAGTACGAAAAAGACAATGTAAAGCGGCGTGGCGAAGGAGCGGACGGTTTGGAACAATTTTTTCGAGCGGTTCGGCGCGCGATTGATTAACACGATACCCACGGCCATGGTAGCGAGAATTACATCCATATTAAACGCAACGGAAAGACCGATGCAGATCATCAGCGCACCGATCGACATACCCAACCGCTTTTCGTTCTGCGGCAGATATTTCATCATCGCATCCAGCGTAAAGCCGGTTGCGACCCCGAGCACAATGGCCCCGAGTAGCTCAATCGCCGTATGCATGAGGGTTGCACCGACCGAGTGGCCTCCGCCTTGCACTAGAATGGTGGCTACGCTGGTGCCGAGACCGTAGAGCGTCATGGCCAGGGCATCGTCCAACGCCACAATCGCCACAATCGCCGTGGTGAGTACGCCGGCCGATCGGTATTCCCAGAGCACATCAATGGTCGAGGCTGGGTCCGTGGCGGAAGCAATCGCCCCGAAAACGACGCCGGCGGCAATGGCCGTAACCCAGCTATGGCAGACAAAGTAGACAATCAGGGTTGAGAATATGCCCACCAGGAAAAAGGCCGCCAACCCTTCGCCCAGCAGAATCAGCGTAAACTGCTTCCCGTATTTCTTAAAAATCGAGCCGCTCAGCTCGCCGCCGACCAGAAAACCAATGAGACCCAGCGCAAAATTATTAAAAGGCGAAAGGGCCTGAATATCGGCGGGATGCAACAGCCCGAAACCGGTATCGCCAATCAATACGCCGACGACGATATAGCCGACCACCTGGGGCATGTTGAGTTTCTGGAAGATAAATGCGCCGATAACGCCGCCGGCAATACAGATGCCGAGGATAGCCAAAACGCCGAGTTCGATGTTGCCGTGCATATAACTACTCCGCGGTCAGCTGTGAAAAAATAAATCCGGTGTCTTCGGACTCGATGATCGATTTTCGAATCTCGGCATCTTTCAGCCGGCTACTGACCGCAGAGAGGGTGCGGATATATTTTGCGTGCTGATCCGACCGGGCGGCCAGCATGCAGACAATCTGTACCGGTTGGTTATCGAGTGAGGAATAGCCGGAAATGGGGTTTTTCGATACGGCCACCGCCATGACCAAATCGGAAACAGAATCGATGCGCACATGCGGCACACCAACGCCAAAGCCGATGCCGGTGCTCATCAGCTCTTCGCGGGCAAAAACACCCTTCAATAATTCGTCGCGATTATGAACAAACGGGGATTCGGCTAAAAGGTCCACCAGATTGCGCAGAATGGTATCCTTATCCATCTCGTTTACAATGATCACCCGTTCGGCAGTCAGGGTGGCGCTGCTGGTCATGCCCTTCTTATTTTTCCCTGAGGACTTCGTGGAAATTCGGGAATTTACCCAATTTTCAACATCGCCTCGCTTAAAGCGCCAGGTCGTGCCCAGCTTACCGCCGGGAAGGTCGCCTTTTTGTGCCCAGTCATAAACCGTGCGCTCAGAAACGCGGAGATATTCCGCCACTTCTTCGATCGTCATAATTTCGTGCATACTGCATTCTCCGTTGCGATATGCGAAAAACTACATTAAACCGCATCGTTTGCAATTAAATAATTTCCAATGATTGGATTCGCATAATCATGCGTGCGAAAAGCCAGCCGTCCGAAGGTGAACGGCTTTTTGCAGGAGCTGGACTTTTCCAATCGTTGGAAGTTTCACGAAATCGGCATCATATCAGCAGGTATTCGCTCCGCGTGGCGGTTATACTTCCAGCGGTTTATGGCAGAACCACCAGTCGAAACCTTCGTATTCCTTCAGGCGCTTCTCCGCATCTTCCATACTTTTGGCCGGCGGAACGATGATCCGGTCGCCGATCAATTCGTTCTCGGGCCAGCCAGCGGCTACCGCACCTTGTTTGTCGGAAACCTGCAACGCTTTTACGGATCGGACAATTTCATCCATGTTCCGACCG
>CAKZQV010000314.1 GCA_937141895.1 uncultured Verrucomicrobiota bacterium | reverse complement strand
TTCTGGCGGGACTCCTCCTTCTTCGAAAAACGTGAGAAAAACGGGGAAAAAGTCTTCTGGTCGCGGGGCAACGGCTGGGTTTTCGGCGGTTTGGCTCTGATGATTCCGGATCTGCCTGAAGACTGGGCGGGCCGCGGTTTTTACATCGATATCTTCAAACAGATGGCTGCTAGGCTTAAAGAGATCCAGCGTGCGGATGGCACTTGGTCGATGGGCCTGTTGGGCGCGCTGAAGGATTATCCGGAAATGGAAACCAGCGGAACGTCCTTCTATACCTTCGGCCTGGCCTGGGGAATTAATAATGGCCTGCTGGATCGTGCGGAATATGAGCCGGTGGTTCTCAACGCCTGGGATGCACTGACGGGTTGTGTGCATGAAAACGGCATGCTGGGCCACGTGCAGCCCGTAGGCGCAGCACCGGGCGAGTCTTTTGCGGACTATACCGAAGTTTACGGTATCGGGGCCTTCCTTGGGGCGGGAACCGAAGTGTATAAGCTGGTTGGCGGGAAATAGGATTATGGATCGCTTTCGCAGGGATGGAGGCGGATTTTCTTGATCTCAAACGTTTGATCTAGTAGCAATGCGTGTTTTGGGAAGGGTAGTTATGAATAAGGGTACATCAATGTTTGTCGGGGGAATTCTCGTGGGGGCCTTTTTGGCCACGGTCGGATTCTCGCTATATTTACGCGGTCAGAAGCTGGCCGGTCCGGGGGAATCCGGTAGCGCAGCGAGCCAGATGGTGCTGAAACTCGGGCATGGTCTCGACACGGCGCATCCGGTCCACGTGGCGATGGAATTCATGAAAGAACGGCTGGAAGAGCTTTCCGGAGGCAAGGTGACCATCGACATCTATCCCAGTTCCGTACTGGGTTCCGAGGTGCAGTGCATCGAGCAGCTCCAGAACGGATCTCTGGCCATGACCAAAACCTCTGCTGCAGCCATGGAAAACTTTATTCCGGCGATGTCGGTGTTTAGTCTGCCTTACGTTTTTCTAGACGCGGATCATTATTGGAACGTGCTCAATGGCGATATTGGCACCGAGTTGCTATCCAAGGGGGAGAGTGTGTTCCTGAAAGGCCTCTGCTATTATGATGCCGGAAGCCGGAACTTCTACACCAAGGAGACGCCGATCCGTACGCCGGATGACCTGAAAGGCTTGAAAATTCGAGTGATGGCATCCAAAACGGCCATGGATATGGTTTCTGCCATGGGCGCGGCTCCAACGCCGATTTCGTGGGGTGAGCTCTATTCTTCGCTTGCACAGGGTACGGTTGATGGAGCCGAAAACAATCCTCCGAGTTTTTCTTCGAACAAGCACTATGAAGTCTGTAAGCACTTCACCCTCGATGGGCACACCCGCATTCCGGATATGCTGATGATGAGCACTAAAATCTGGGATCGTCTCGATCCGCAGGTCCAGGAATGGGTACAGCAGGCGGCTCAGGAGTCCTCCGATTACCAGCGAGAGCTGTGGGCGAAGGAATCTATTGCGGCACTGGAAAAAGCCAAAGAAGAGGGCGTCACCATCTACGAGGTAGATGTCGCCGCTTTTGCTGAAAAAGTGGCGCCGATGCACGCTGAGGTCGAGAACGAAGAGGTTCGTTCATTGCTCAAACAGATTTCCGAGGTTGAGTAATGCTTGCGGGTTTAATCAAATTTAAGGAATGGATGACGAAGGCGCTGAATGGTGTGCTTATCGTTGCCGTTGCCCTGCTGGTGCTCGATGTCTGCTGGGGCGTGTTTACCCGTTATGTCATGGGTGAACAGGCCGGGTGGACCGAAGAGCTTGCGCGTTTTCTGCTGATCTGGGTCGCGTTGCTCGGCGGTGCGGTTGCCTTTGGAATCAAGGGCCACTTGGGCGTTGACTATTTTGTTGGCAAGTTTCACCCGAATACGCAGAAGCTCATGTCCGTCGTATCCAATCTCATCGTTCTTTTTTTTGCTGCTGCGATTTTTGTTTATGGCGGTTCACGCCAGGTTTCCGACACGCTGACCATTGGTCAGATGACGCCGGCCCTGCAGTGGAAAATGGGCTATGTCTATCTCGCACTTCCAATCTCTGGAATTTTCATGGTGATGTATACCATCGAAAATATCATTGAAACGATTTGTCTCAAAGAGGAGGGCGAATAAATGGGTGTTGTTGCTCTCGTTCTGATTTGTGTTTTTGTCGTGCTCCTCGTCATGAATGTGCCGATTGCGGTGGCCATTGCCTTGGCCACCTTCTTTGCCATTCTGGCGGAAGGGGTTGATCCCAGCATCATGGTTGCAGCCAAAATGGCTAATGGCGTGAATAGTTTTGCACTGCTGGCGATTCCATTCTTTATTTTGTCCGGTCATCTAATGGGTAAGGGCGGACTGGCGCGGCGGTTGATCGATTTTGCTGCCACGCTAGTTGGTCGACTTCCCGGCGGGCTGGGCTATGTCAACACGCTCACCTGTATGCTTTTCGGCTCCATCTCCGGTTCCGCGGCCGCGGCGGTTTCATCCGTCGGTGGCTTCATGATTCCGGAAATGAACCGCAAAGGCTACGGCAACGAGTTTAATGTTGCGGTCACGACTACAGCAGCCACCACGGGCCTGCTGATTCCGCCGAGTAACATCATGATTGTCTACTCGGTGGCCGCGGGCTCTGTGTCTATCGCCGCCATGTTTATGGCGGGTTTCCTTCCCGGACTCGTGACGGGGCTGTTTATTATGCTCGTCGGCGGCGTCATCTCCATTGCGAAGGGCTATAAAGGCGAAGCGGTTGATATGCCCATATGGAAGCCCTTGGCCGCCACGGGTATACTTGCGCTCATGATCGTGCAGATCATCCTTTCATCAAAAGGCATTATTGACCTTGGTTTCTGGAAACTGCCGAACGGCGTGGTTTGGTTCCTGATCTGGTCTGCGGTTTGCTGCGCGTGTTTTGTGACGTTCCGCCGGGCCTATTTTACCCTGTTGCTGATCGTTATCGTCATCGGCGGAATTCTCGGTGGGATCTTCACTGCCACCGAAGCGGCGGCCATTGCGGTGGTTTATTCATTCCTGCTTTCCGTGGTGATCTACCGCGAAATCAAGGTGAAGGAAGTGCCGCAAATTCTGCTGGATACCGGGATCACTACAGCCGTCGTTATGCTGCTGATCGGGGCCAGTTCCGGCATGAGCTGGATCATGACCATGGCGAACATTCCGCAGACGGTCAGTGCCGCGCTGCTCGGTCTTTCTGATAATCCGATTGTCATTCTACTGACCATCAACCTATTGCTGATTGTGGTCGGCACGTTTATGGATATGACCCCGGCCGTACTGATCTTTACCCCGATCTTCCTTCCGGTCGTCATGAAGCTGGGAATGCATCCGGTGCACTTTGGTATTATGCTCATCGCCAACCTCTGCATCGGACTCTGCACACCGCCGGTCGGCACCTGTTTGTTTATTGGCTGCGGAGTGGGTAAAACCACCATTGCGAAGGTTACGGCCACGTTGCTGCCATTCTTCGGTGCCATGCTTGCAGCCCTGATGGTCATCACCTACATTCCGGCCACATCGCTGTGGTTACCGGTGAAAACCAATCAGATCAAAGCTGAAGATGTGGAAAAGTGCAAATTCATGCAGATGGATCTGGCTGACGAGGAAGATCAGGACGACCCTGATACTGAGAACTCGGATGCCTAAATTTTGACGGGATTACAGGGTATTCGGGATATTTCCCGTTTATCCTGTTAACCGGTCTAAAGCAACGACCAGCACTTGGTTTTTGATCTGCGTCCACTTTACTTCAAGATCAAAGACCGTTGTTCCATACACTCGCTCCGGATCATCATGCTGATAAGCCGGACGCGGGTTGTAGGCTAGCATATCGCTAATCAGCTGTTTCAGGCGAGGACGCTCCGGCGTTTCCAATGTTTGGAACTTTTCTTCAACGTCCCGTGAAAACTCCACGGTATTTCCAGGATTTGGAACTTCATTCGCAAAACCGCCCTGGGCTTCCTTTAGGCGGTCGGAGTAGGGGATGTAGGGTTTAATATCCAGTACCGGCGTCCCGTCCAGAAAATCTCCGCCGCCCAACGTTAGTTCTATTCCGTTTACTTCGAGCAATTCAACGACCGACAGACCAATCGGGTTGGGCCGAAAATTGGAGCGCGAAGCAAAAACGCCAATCCGTTCATTGCCGCCGAGCCGCGGTGGTCGCACCGTCGCTTTCCAATCATTGGAAGCGGTGGCATGGAAAACAAACGTAATCCAGAGATGCGAGAAATTGTCCAATGCCCGGAAGGCTTCCGGCTGGTTGAACGGCGGAACTAATTCTAAGGTCGCTGTCGCGCTTTTTACCAGTCCGGGCTGTCGCGGAATGCCGAATTTGTCCGTGTAGCACGAACGAATGGTCCCAATCGGTTTAAACTCAAAATTCATAGAACTAGTTAAACCACGGAATACACAGAATACACGGAAATTCTTAGCAGTTGTTCTTTCCGTGTATTCTGTGTATTTCGTGGTGGATGAACAAGACTGCGCAGTTGTCGGAATGGATCAAGGAAGCACACTCTATTGCGGTGCTGACGGGGGCGGGAATTTCGACCGCCTCGGGCATTCCGGATTTCCGGTCGGCCAGCGGGATTTATGCCGATGAACGCAACGTAAATGTGTTTGATCTGAATGCGTTTAATCGCGACCCGTCGATATTTTACCATTTTGCCCGCGAGTTTTATCCTAAGGTTAGGGATGCAGAACCGAATATTGCTCATCGGGTAATTGCCTCATGGAATAACGCAACGGTGATCACGCAGAACGTGGATGATTACCATCAGCGTGCCGGATCGAATCCGGTGTATACAGTTCATGGAAACCACATCTTCAGCAGCTGTCCATCCTGCGGCGCTCAGATTGAAACCGAGGAACTTTTTCCAATCATTGGAAAAGGCGATGTTCCGCACTGTGTTTGCGGGGGCGTATACAAACCCAACATCACCTTCTTTGGAGAAATGCTGCCGGAGTATGATTGGCAGGAATCAGTTAAAGCGATGGGTGAAGCGGATCTAGTGATGGTGCTCGGGACTTCGCTGCAGGTTCATCCCGCCGCCAGTTTGCCAGGTTATCGCCCTTGGAACGCGCGGCTCGTCATTATCAACCGAGATCCAACCCCCATGGATTCAGAAGCGCAGCTCGTCATCCACGAGGATATCTGTGAAGTGATGGGAGAAATGACGAGTAAATCGTCATGCGTAATTGAATAGTTGTGCAGGTTTTGCCCGCCATTTTACGCATTACGCATTACGCATTACGCATTACGTTTTAGGTTTTTTGCTGAGTTTGCGGCCGAAGGTGACGCAGACGGCGCCTTCAATAAAGATCAGAATGCCGAACAGGCCGTAGGGGGGCTTGGCGGCAATCAGTGCTGCAATACCAATCACGAGCAAGCCGGCGCCGTTAATCATAAAACGATTGATGATGGGTTTCGGGTCCGCCACTTCCCACCCTTTCTTAAGGAGGGCTTTTTGGGCGACATAGTGCACGGCTAGGGCGATGCAAAGAACGATCAGCATTAGAGTAGGTTGGCTCATAAAAATCCTTAACCGCTAATAAACACGAATACACTCTAATTTAGATTCGCGTGGATTAACGTCTATTCGCGGTTAATCTTCTGGTTTGGGTTCAACATTTTCGGCGTGGCCGAGATCTTTTTCCGGTGCGATGATGTCGCGGACGCGTCGTTTAAGGTCTTTCATTTCGGGCAGACCGCGTTCGGTCTTGCGATCCCATACCTGCTGGTCGTTGGCATAAATGCGCCAAATTCCAGCCACTTCGCTGGGTTTCAGGATGGCTTCATCAATGTGTCCTTCAAAGGTTTGCAACAGTTCCTGAGCAATCCAGGCTGAGCGCATCATAAATTTACATTTTGAGCAGTATTCGACCGTGATGCTTTGTTTTTTCATAAAATCTCTCCTTAAAGGGCTTTTGTTTACCACAGAGCGCACGGAGGACACAGAGAAAATCAATTAGCACTTCAGCTCTGTGCTCTCAGTGGACTCTGTGGTGAAACTCTTCACTTCCCGAGATAGACGTCGATGGCGCCGCCGATGCCGTGAAGCAGCATCTGCATGCCGATGACGGCGAGGATCAGCCCCATCAGTCGGGTGACGATCGTCAAGCCGCGCTGGCCCAGTTTTTTAACAATCTGTTCGCTGTATTTAAAAAAGAGATAGGTCACAAAACAGAGCAAGGCAAACATGGAAATGGTAATGGCTATTTGCCCATTTCCGGGTGTGGCGGAAAAATTCATGGTGGTGGCAATGGTGCCGGGGCCGGCGAGGATCGGCATGGCCAAGGGCGAGATGGAGAGGTCTACATCACTTTCGTCGGTGCTGTTTTGAATTTTGGAGGATTTGCCCTGCAGCATGTGGTAGCCCACCTGAAAAACCAGAATCCCGCCGGTGATCCGCAGGGCGGGGAGAGAAATGCCGAACAGGTGGAAAATCGCTTTGCCGAGCACGGCAAAGGCCACAATAATGAAGAACGAGATGAAAAGAGCACGCCGCGCTGTGGTCATGCGTTCTTTATCATCCATCCCGTCGGTCAGGCCGATAAAAGCCCCAGTATTGGCGATGGGGTTCATGATGGCGAAATAACCGAGGAAGATAGTGACCATATGTTCAATGAGTTCATGCATGGCGTTTATGTAACATTTGCCAGATAGGGCTCGAAAGAACTTCTCGGATATTTAACCTCCCGCTGCAGCACGAGGCCCTAAAAGGTCTCCTTGTGTGCTTTGTGACTTCGTGATTAAATTTTTTTTCCAATCCTTGGGACTTCACTCCTTATTCCTGTTCAGTGAGTTATGAAAACAGGGCTTATTTGAACGCTATTGAGACAGGAAAATCTTTGAACAGTTTCCGCAAAAGGGTAGTCTTTCCTTGCAACGCGAGCGTGACGCCCGATGGCGGAAATTGCTCAATAACTGAATAACCTAACAGGAAAGGAATCGATGGTATGACTACATCTCAACTGACTAACCCCACCTCTTCCAACGTTAATGAATCCGGAATCCCGGTGAAGATTCAATTTCGTCATATGGCCGAATCGAAAAAGGTCACCTGGCTGGTTAATCAAATGATGCAAAGGTTCACCAAATTTCCCATACCCGGCGCCTCGGCCCACGTGACGGTCGATGAAACCCACCACAAAGAGAAAACGGGGATCTTTCAGGTTAAGATGAAGCTGACGGTGCCTGGAGAAAAGCTGTATACCGCGCAAAGTTCGGAAAAAACCGGGATGCATGATGGAGTTTACAGTGCGCTGGCCGATGTTTTTGACAGCGTTGAGCGTCAGCTGATTCGTCGTCATGATAAGCGAAAACGTCGTGCGAGGAAATCAATCGAACAGGCGGCCTGATTATCCCGTCTGAGTCCATCATCAAGCCCTCTCCGAAGATTCGGTGGGGGCTTTTGCGTGCCTGCTGTCGAAAATATTTCATTCAAAGGGCGCGCTTAGCAAGATAAGCAACGAGGAATATTTGCAGACTTTACTTTAGGTGATCAGGCTTGATCTTTTATTAAGTCCTTAACATAATAAACAGCATCGGATTGCGGGTGTGGAGCATTCAATAGTCGTATCCGCTTTGACCGCATATGACAAACGGGCAGAAGGCGTAGTTATGATTAAAGTTCCTAACCATCCAAAGGAAGAGTCGCGTCTTTCCGCACTGCTACGCTATGAAGTCCTGGATTCGGAGGATGAAGCGGCATTCGATGAATTAACCCAGTTGGCCGCGTATATGTGCGAGACACCCTTCGCCTTGTTCAACCTTATTGATGATCGGCGACTGTGGTGTAAATCCAGAGTGGGACTCGATGTTCATGAGACCGGAAGGGATATTGCTTTTTGTTCCCACACGATTCTTCAGGATGATATTTTCGAGGTTCAGGATGCCCTTCGGGACGAACGATTTTTTGATAATCCCTTTGTGATGAATGATCCCAAGCTCCGCTTCTACGCCGGGATACCGTTGTTCAGCGAGGAGCATCTTCCGATCGGGACTTTATGTGTGCTGGATCCTAGAGCCAAAGCACTGTCCCCTGAGCAGCAAAATGTTTTACGGGTACTTTCGAAACAGATCGTTAATCAGCTCGAAACCAGACTCAATAACCGACGGTTGCAACGGATCACGGAACAGTATGATGCCACACTTGGGATGCTCGCCCATGATCTCACTTCTCCATTTAACGGGATTCTCGGATGCGCAAAGCTGTTGAATGAGCAGAGTGATGACCTTTCCTCGGATGAAGTGAAAGAGATGGCTCAGGGGATCTATGTTTCTTCGCTGAAGGTTTACCAACTGCTGGACGAGTTGATGCGGTCAGTTCTTTGTAGTATGGGGGCATCCCCGGGGGAGCAGAAAAACTGCAATGTCTCCAGCATGCTGGATGAAACCATGGATTTTCTAAAAGAGGCATTTTCATTCAAGCAGTTGTCGCTCGTTAACCGACTTCGTCGGCACCTGGAAATAAGCGGGGACCCCGCATGGGTGAAGACGATTCTTCGAAATATTATAACCAATGCCATCAAGCATTCGCCCCAGGGCGGGTCTATTTTTGTTGAATATGGTCAAGTGACGGGTCGGATGGTGGAAATCTCCATTACGGATGAGGGCAGGGGTTTTCCGCTAGAAGAGATCAGGCGACAGGCTCTCGCGTCCACGGAGGCTGATTCCGACAGTGTGGGTGAAGTCGGCCATGGCTTGGGGTTAAATTTGTGTCGAAAACTGGCCGAGCAACAGGGTGGGAGTATCTATATTGATCCGGAATGCCGTCATGGTGCGCGCGTGATCATGCGCATGAAGCGTGCTTAGATCGATGGGTCGGAAACGGAGCTGTTTTTACCTTTCAGCTTTCGGAAGCCGAATCATGTTCCGCCATGGATTCCTGCTCTACGTTGGCTGAGAAATTACCCGAGAGGTTAATGAATGGGCTTATAGTTTGCCGTTTAGACCGCAGAAATTTAAAATCTCGAAGCACACCAAATCACATTGCTTCTTCGAACGAAATGGACGGGTTGATGCCTAATTGCCTGTAGGTCAGGTTCATCACCTGCTCGATGCAGAGCGGGTCTTTTGCGTATGCGGAGAAGGGGACGCGTTTGAGCGGATGGTCTATCAGCGCGCCTGAAATATTCTTCAGGTCCGGATCGAGCGCGACTTTTGCATAGGTCTCGGCCATCTGTTCCGGAGCGATGGAAAATAGGGATTTCAGGGTATAGAGATTTTTCATCCACTGTGGGAGTTCCGGGTGGCGGCTCATATTCAGTTTCACGTTGGTGACCCGGATGCAGTTGGCGGTGGCCATGGTGCCCGAGAGCTGATGGGCGAGCCAGATCGTATAGATGTTCTGCGCCAGTTTGGATTGGTAGTAGGCCGCTGCCGGTGTGAAGGGCCGTTTTCCAAACATTGGATCTTCAACTTCCACGGTCTGGAAGGGCCGAGCGAGAAGACCTTTGGAGGAAACGTTGATAATCCGGCCTTGCGGGCTGGCGATGATTCGGTCCATGAGACGGTCGGTGAGCAGAACGGGGGCGAGGTGATTGGTGAACCAAATGCGTTCAAATCCATCCGACGTCATTTCCCGTTCTTTTTTCGATAGATTAAAATCAGCGGCGTTGTTGATTAGGACATCAATTTCTTCGAATTCCTGGTGAGCCCAGTCTGTAAATGCGTGAACGCTGCGGCGTGAGGCGAGGTCCAGTTCCGCAATTCTTGAATTTCCGCCGATTTCTTTCTGTGCGGCTTCCGCTTTTTCCATATTTCGGCAGGCCAGAATGACGCGGTGGCCGTGATGGACCATCTGTTTGGCGGCGGCTTTTCCAGTGCCGGAATTGGCCCCGGTGATCAGGATGGTTTTTGCAGACATTAGGCGACGGTAGATGAATCCAAAGAGGAGGGCAATATTCCAGGGATTGGAACGTTGTTTTCCAAGGATTGGAAGCAGGCTTGACGAAAAGAACGTCAGTGGCCATTGTTTCGGTAGTTTGAAGAAGGAATTTCCAATGGTTGGAAGACAGATCCAGAAGCTTATCTTGATTTTGGCAGTAACGACGATTGCTGCAGGTGACGTGGAATATAAACGCGAACGGTATAATGTGATTACCGAACGTTCTCCATTCGGTGAAGATCCTCTGCTTGCCCAGCAGGAGGCGGATCAGAAAAAAGAAGATGCTGCGGCTCAGGCGGCGGCTAGGAAACTGGAGCAGCAGATGCGTCTTTGTTATTTGCTGGAAACCGATTCCGGCGATCTCCGCGCGGGATTTCAGAATCTGAAAGCGGCGGCTGGCGAGGCTGGCAGCTTTATGTTGCGCCTGGGTGAAAACTTTCAGGGGATGAAGCTGACGGATATTGATCTCGCCAATAACAGTGCAACCATCTCCATGAATGGCAAGCCGGTGACCTTTGAATTGAGCAGGGCCAAGGCGGCTCCCGAGCCTGTTCCGCGAGCTGCAATTCCCCGGCGCAGACTGGGCGGTGGGTTTCGGCGTCAACCTCAGGAGCCAACGAAACCAGCTGAGCCGGCATTGACTCCTGAGGAGCAGGCTGCAAAACGGAAAGAAGTTCGGGAAAATCTCGAGCAGTATCAGATGGAAGTGATCCGCGCCGGTATGCCGCCGCTACCGATTCCGCTGACGCAGGAAATGGACAACCAACTTGTGGAGGAAGGTGTTCTTCCTCCGCCCGGTGCCGAATAGTCAGTTTAGCTCGTCTTCCTCGTACTCTTCGTCTTCAGTGACGCGGAGGATTTCATCGATCGTCGTCACGCCGGCGAGCACTTTATCCCAGCCATCTTCTCGCAGGGTTCTCATGCCGCCGTGCTCAAGGGCTTTGGTTTTGATCTCGGCAGCCGTAACGTGGGCGACAACCAACGGGCGAATGTCATCGGTGACGTGCAGAATTTCGAAGATACCGGTACGGCCTTTGTAGCCGTTGCCTCGGCACTCGTCGCAACCGACGGCTTCATAGATCGGGCCTTCCGTCGTCAGGCGCTCAATGGGGAAGCTGTGATCCTTTAGGAATTTTAGATCAAATTCTTTAGGCTGTTTGCAGTTATTGCATAAACCGCGAACCAGACGCTGAGCCACGATGCCTTCAACGGATGAAGCTACGAGGAATGGTTCAATGCCCATATCAAGAAGACGGGTCACGGTGCTGGCAGAATCGTTCGTATGAATCGTGCTGAAAACCAAGTGACCGGTCAGCGCTGCGCGGATGGCAATTTCGGCGGTCTCTTTGTCGCGAATTTCTCCGACCATGATGACGTCCGGGTCCTGACGGAGGAAGGTTCGAAGGGTATTGGCAAAAGTGAGTCCAATTTCCGGGCGCATCTGCACCTGGTTGACGCCCTTCATTTCGTATTCGATTGGGTCTTCGGCTGACATGATCCGTTTGTCGACGGAGTTGATTGTATGCAGCCACGCGTATAGTGAGGTTGATTTGCCTGATCCGGTCGGGCCGGTAACCAGCAGAATTCCGTGCGGGCGGGTGATCATTTTCTTCAGAAGGGATGAGTCGTGTTCGTTCAGACCGAGATCGGCCATGGTGACCAGGCCGCCGCCGCGCATGAGTAGACGCAGACTGACCGATTCGCCATAGACCGTCGGCATGGTGGAAACACGGACGTCGATTTCGGCCCCTTTAATTCGGACGCTGATGCGCCCGTCCTGCGGCAGGCGTTTTTCCGCAATATCCATATTGGACATGACCTTGATACGGGAAATGACCGAAGACTGGAAGCGTTTAAGCTGCGGGGGCATTGGGGTTTCATGGAGCACGCCGTCAATGCGGTAGCGAATGCGCAGGTCGGTTTCCATCGGTTCGATGTGAATATCGGTCGCACGGTCCTTATAGGCTTCCCAGATAATCTGGTTCACAAATTTTACCACGGAGGCTTCCTGGTCGAGCTCGCTGAGATCCTGTCGGAGCAGATCTTCTTCTTCGTCCAGATCTAGCGCGCCGTCTTCCATCATGCGGTCGAGGGTTTCCGCGCCGACGCCGTAAAACATTTTGGCGGTGCTTTCGATATCTTCGGAAGGGCTAAGCACTAGCCTGATTTTCATTTCGGATGCGAGGCGCAGCGCATCGACTAGTCCGGCGGTAAAGGGATCGCTGGTGGCGACCTTCAGGCAACCGTCTTCTTCGGCGAGCGGAATGACGTTATATTGGAAAATCGCTTTGGTGGGCAATTTTACTAAAATCTCTTCATCGATCTCGACCTCTTTGAGCCGAAGGAAGGGGAGGTTAATGGAGTTGGCCAGTTTTGAGAGTAACTCCTCTTCTTTAACGCCGGTATTGTCGATCACGAAGCGGCAGACGGGAGCGCCATTTATTCGTGCTTCATCCAGCGTATCCTGGAGTTTGGCTTCGTCGATGAGCCCGGTGGCCGCGAGGAGGTCGAAAATTCTATTGGTTTGTGTAAGCATCTTGATATGGAATGTGCCATCCAGACTTTGGAAAAAGCAACCGTTTATTAAAATTGGTCTGCGAACCTAACAAACGTTGCTTGCGCGATTTTATTGCCAGGGTTCCAATTATTGGAAATTTAAATCAGTAGCTTTTCATAGATAAATATTACGTTCATAGTATTTTCTTTACGAGTAAGCAGGGGAAATCCAGCCTTTGGAACCGCAGAATGAGCAATTTTTCTGGGAAAAACGGCGGATCTGCCAATCGGCGTGATTTTGCAGAAGTTTTTTCCGGTTGGTGGTTGACTCTGACGCGGGGTTCTATATATTGCGCCGTCTTATTTGCCAAATAGGCCTTGTGTCGGCGGGTAGGATTATTTTTTGTGCAACAAGCTTTGTGAGTGCATTATTTACCGGTGTGCAATGAGCTTGTTTGTCTGTTTTTTGGATAAACAGGCCCATGTAGCTCAGTTGGTAGAGCGCATCCTTGGTAAGGATGAGGTCAGCAGTTCAAATCTGCTCATGGGCTCCATTTATTCGATTTGTAAGTAATGATTAACTGAGAGATATTCAGGAGGTAAACCAAATGGCTAAGGATAAGTTCGAACGGACAAAGCCCCACGTGAATGTGGGCACGATTGGTCACGTTGACCATGGTAAAACTACAACTACCGCTGCGATCACTTGTGTACAGGCTGCTAAAGGTCTGGCTGAGTACATCGCTTATGACAGCGTTGCTAAAGCATCTGAATCCCAGGGTCGTCGTGACTCCACTAAGATTCTGACTATTGCTACTTCGCACGTTGAGTACGAATCAGATAACCGTCACTACGCCCACGTTGATTGCCCGGGCCATGCTGACTACGTTAAAAACATGATCACTGGTGCGGCGCAGATGGATGGCGCGATTCTGGTGGTTGAAGCTCCGTCCGGCCCAATGCCGCAGACTCGTGAGCACATCCTCCTGGCCCGCCAGGTGGGTGTACCGAAAATCGTTGTTTTCCTCAATAAGTGCGATCTCGTCGATGACGAAGAGCTGATCGAGCTGGTTGAAATGGAAATTCAGGAACTCCTCGCAAAGTATGAGTTCGAAGAAGATTCTCCGATTGTCCGTGGTTCCGCCCTAGGCGCCATCAACAATCCTGAAGGCGAAGAAGCCGGATGCATCCAGGAACTCATGGACGCACTGGACGCCTGGATTCCGGAACCGGAACGTCTGACGGATCAGGCCTTCCTGATGCCGATCGAAGATGTATTCTCTATCGAAGGTCGTGGTACCGTGGTTACCGGTCGTGTTGAGCGTGGTTCAATCCACACGGGTGACACCATCGAAATCGTGGGTATCAAAGATACTGCAACCACTACCTGTACTGGCGTTGAAATGTTCCGTAAGATCCTCGACGAGGGTCAGGCCGGTGACAATGTTGGTATTCTGCTGCGTGGTACTAAGAAAGAAGAAGTACAGCGTGGTCAGGTTCTGGCGAAACCGGGTTCAATCAACCCGCACACCCAGTTCAAAGGTGAAGTCTACGTTCTTTCCAAAGAAGAAGGCGGACGTCACACTCCGTTCTTTAAAGGATACCGTCCGCAGTTTTACTTCCGTACTACGGATGTAACCGGCGACATCCAGCTTCCGGAAGGTGTGGAAATGGTAATGCCTGGCGATAACGTCACTATGGACGTTACCCTCATCACCCCGATCGCGATGGAACAGCACATGCGCTTCGCAATTCGCGAAGGCGGCCGCACCGTTGGTGCTGGACGTGTTATCGAAATCGTTGCTTAACATCGGTGGTTAACCGGGACGGGCGGGATCTCCCGCCCGTGACCCGTTTTACATCTAACAGGATAAAACCATGCCAAGAGACATTATAACTCTGGCCTGCACCGAGTGCAAAGAGCGCAACTACACCGGTACACGCAACAAGAAGCTGGAAACGCAACGCCGCGAGATTAAGAAATATTGCCCTCGTGACAAGCGCCACACGCTTCATCGTGAAACCAAGTAGTTGATCAATTTGACGACAGGACGGTAGTTCAATTGGTAGAGCACCGGTTTCCAAAACCGGCTGTTAGGGGTTCGAGTCCCTTCCGTCCTGCCACTATCTTGAAACTGGAAAGCAAACAATGAGTAAACTTAACGAAAGCGTTGGCGGTCTTCGCACTTTTCTTGAAGAAGTAAAAGTCGAGCTGCTGAAATGCACATGGCCCACGAAAAAGGAGCTGATCGGACAGTCTTTTGTGGTCATTATTTCGGTCATCATTCTCGCCGGATTTGTCGGCCTTTGTGACCTCGTTAATATGAACCTTCTACAGTTCATCATCCGATAGTTTACTTAAGGGATTAATACATATGCCGAAACAATGGTTCATCCTACACGCGCTTTCCGGGCACGAGCTTAAAGTTCAAAAGAACATTATCAGCCGCGTGCAGCAGGAAGAAATGGAAGACGTGATCGGAGAGGTGCTTATCCCCTCCGAGAAGGTCTCAGAAGTTAAGCAAGGCAAAAAGACAACCGTCAACCGCAAGTTTTTCCCGGGGTATTTGTTGATTAACATCTGTCTCTACCACGAGGATAAATCGGTTAATGCAGAAGCTTGGTCGTTTATACAGAACACACCAAGCGTAATCGGCTTCTTGGGCGGAGAAAGACCGCCTGCAATGAGCGACGAAGAAGTTAGCGCTATCGTCAATCAGATTGAAGAGAAGAAAGAAGTCGTTGCGCCGAAGGTGATGTTCGAGCCGGGTGAAGTCGTGAAAGTAACCGATGGGCCGTTTACGAGCTCCAGCGGTGTGATCGATGAAGTCGATCCGGAACGCGGCGTTCTGAAAGTACTGGTTTCTGTCTTCGGTCGCGAAGCGCCGGTTGAACTGGAATACTGGCAGGTTGAGCGTTCGGCCGAATAAAATTTATTGAGGTTAGTTATGGCTAAGGAAATCACAGGGTACATCAAATTGCAGATCCCGGCAGGGCAAGCAAACCCTGCACCGCCGGTGGGACCCGCTTTGGGTCAGCACGGCGTTAACATCATGGAGTTCTGCAAGGCATATAATGCCGCTACGCAGGACAAAGCTGGAATGGTTATCCCGGTGGTCATCACCGTGTATAACGACCGCAGCTTCTCGTTCGAAACCAAGAGCCCCCCGGCGGCTGTTCTGCTGAAAAAAGCAGCAGGTCTGGCCAAGGGTTCAGGTGTTCCGAACCGCGATAAAGTAGGCAAAGTAACCCGCGCCCAACTCGAGGAAATTGTTGAGACCAAGAAAGACGATCTCAACGCAAGTAATCTCGACGCCGCCGTTCGCATTATCGAAGGCACCGCGCGCAGCATGGGAATCGAGGTGGAAGGATAATGGCTACTCACGGAAAAAAATATAGTGCCGTGGTGGAAAAGGTTGCTCAGGATGATTATTCGATGGACAGTGCCATCGCGTTTCTTCAGGAGAACCCGACCGCTAAATTTGACGAAACATTGGAATTCGCTTTCCGGATGGGGGTTGACCCGAGCAAATCCGATCAGGCGATTCGCTCGACCGTTGCGTTGCCGCACGGTACCGGTAAAGATGTTCGTGTAATCGTTTTTGCAACCGGCGATGCCGCCGAAGCCGCCCGCGAAGCGGGGGCCGCAGAGGTAGGTTTTGAAGACCTGATCAAAAAAGTACAGGACGGCTGGACAGATTTTGACGCCGCCGTTGCCACGCCAGATGCCATGAAGGAAGTTCGTAAAGTGGCCCGAGTGCTTGGTCCGCGTGGTCT
>CAKZQV010000313.1 GCA_937141895.1 uncultured Verrucomicrobiota bacterium | reverse complement strand
AGTCGCAAAAATATCACGCCTCACGCAAACGTCGTCAGGCCCGCAATAGCCGCTCCGACCACCGGGGCATCGTCCACCTGAATGCACTGAATATGCAATCCCCGCTCCGCCAGCATCGGCCGTAGAATGGCCTGCACCTTGTCCGCCATCTGATAGGTGTAATAATAGGTGGAACCATCGATGTTCACACACACCGGCTGATCCGCGTCCTGACCGGCCCCGCCCTTCACCACGGCCGCGCAAATATTCACCGCCGTCAACAACGAGGCCCGGTCAACAACCGCCTTGAATACGGCGCGCATAATGTCGCGATCTTCATCCGTAAACCGCTCCGAACCAAGTTCTCCGATATCGCGGCCATTCTCAGCGGCAAGATTATCGATCTGGATAATGTAGAGGTCATCCATTCCCGCAATGGCTTTGGTGCCGCTTGCAGAAAAAGCCCCCAGTTCGTTGGAAATGGCTTTCAGTAGTTCCAGGGTAATGGTGCCCAGATAGACCCCCGACAAAAGTTTTTCAAAAATGTGGCTGCCGGGATTCGCACTTTCGCTATCCAGCTTTTCGTCTACGGGTCCACGATCAAAAGCGGCAAACCCACCGGATTCCACATTAATGACCTGCGAGCCTTCTTTGGTGTAATCCGTCAGCTTACCAATGTTGCCATTGCGTTCCACATAGGCCGTATTCGTTCCGGTACCCAAAATAAATCCGATATAGGAAGAGGCCTTAAAACGCTGACCCTTCGCCAATCCAGCCAGCAGACAAGCCACGGTATCGTTCAGCACCACTACATTTTTTCCAGTGATGCCACGCGCTTCCAAAGCTTGGATAAGTCCTTCACCAATATGCTCCCCGACCAGCTCCGGAATCTTGATTTCTTTCGTCCAGTGCAGCAGCTCGCCATCAAAATTCGGTTTAATTTCTGCCGGGTATGAAAAGCAGAACCCGATGCTGTCAAACGTGTCTTTCATCGGTTCCAGCGCATCCACCAGCACCTGATAAAATTCCGCTTTGGTCTTTTCCTCAAAGCGCCCCGGCATCGGTTGCTTGGAGAACCCGGTCATCTCAACCTCGCCGGAATCCGTAAACTTCACGGTACAGACCCGCAAGTTGGTGCCCCCGGCATCGATCACCGCCACGGATTTTCCGGCCGGCACTGTTCCTTCGGCATTCACAAACGCCGGAATCATGGCCAACGAGCTATCCTCACCGTTCAGTCCTTTTTCCATTTCACTCAGAAAACGGTTCAACAGATCGTGGGCATCATACACGCCGGCTGAAACCATGTGCTTGTTTAACCAGGCCTTAATATTCGCAGACATCAGCAATCTCCTTTAGAAAAATTCATGCTATCTAATTTGCACCCTATAGACAAGCGGGCTCGTGCATGTGCCAACAAAACATCATGGCATTTCACCCGGCAGATTCAGCAGAAAATCATTACGGAACCAGGCCTTTATTTCCGCCCCGTTCCGGTGCAGCGTGCACTTCTCATACAGCGTCAAAAAGCGGGCTTCGTTGTGCAGGCCGTTAAGGACCAGCACATCAAATTTCTCTGAATCGCCGCAGAGAACAATATCCGGTTGCCAGTCATAAAATACCGCACGGTTAAAGCCGGTATGGTTTTTAAAATTCGCCGCATCGCCGGGCGCATGGGCCATCTCGGTCGAGTTCAGCCCCATGAGGTCATACATGGGACCGTCATAACCCAGCTTATTTCCCCCAGCCGTAATCACGCCCACGGTCGG
>CAKZQV010000312.1 GCA_937141895.1 uncultured Verrucomicrobiota bacterium | reverse complement strand
GGTGTTGTTCGTGCTGAAGATTCGATGCGGCTCACGGATAACTGGGAGTTTGTGCGCAGCGAAATCGGCGGTCCATGGGAAGCGTTACGCGAAAACCTTGAGCGCAAGGGCAAGCCGGAAAATATTCCGGTGTGGGAACACGTCACGCTGCCGCACTGTTTTAATGCGTGGGACGCCGTTGATCCGGATGTAACCTATTATCAGGGGCCGGGTTGGTATCGCACTTTTGTTGATATTCAGAATCCGCTTAAAAATGGCCGAACGCTGCTTCATTTTGAAGGAGCCGGGCAGAAGACCGATGTCTACGTGGGCATGACCCTCGTTGGAAAACATGTGGGTGGATATGATGAGTGGACGGTGGATATTACCGATGCCGTTTCCAAACATCGGAAAAACACGGAACTGATCGAAAAGTATAAAGGTAAAATCCCGATCATTATCCGCTGCGACAATTCGCGTGATCTGGAAATGATGCCGTCGGATCTTTCAGATTTTAATGTGTATGGCGGGCTCTACCGTTATGTAAATTTGAACTATGTTCCGGCCCTTTCTCAGGGGCTGCGAAAAGTGGACGTCAAGGTCGGTGCGGACGGTGCTGAAGGCGTCGTGATAGTTTCAACCGAGTTGTATAATCCGACCGGCATTCAATCAGCAGAGGCGGAAATCGAGCTGCGTGCACCGAATGGTTCCATGGTGGCAACGAAAAAGGTCAAAGTGGATGCGTCTGCCGCAAATGTACCACTCTGTGAGTTTAAGCTTCAGAAGCCTCTGCTTTGGTCACCGGAAGAGCCGAACCTTTACACCTGTGTGGTTCGTCTGAAATCAGATGCCGGTGTTTCGGAAAAACAGGATCGAATCGGATTCCGCCATTTTGAATTTGTGAAACACGGACCGTTTATGCTCAACGGACAACGGTTGCTACTGCGCGGAACGCACCGCCATGAAGATCATGCCGGCGTAGCCGCCGCGATGACAGAGGAGATGATCCGCACTGAAATGGAAATGATGAAGGAGATGGGGGTCAATTTCATTCGGCTTGGACATTACCAGCAATCACCGATCGTTCTGGAGGAGTGCGACCGGTTGGGCATTCTGGTCTGGGAGGAAATTCCATGGTGCCGCGGTGGTCTTGGCGGCGAAGTTTATAAAGAGCAGGGACGCCGCATGCTCAAGAATATGATCACCCAGCATTTTAACCATCCTTCGGTCATTATCTGGGGACTGGGCAATGAAAACGACTGGCCGGGCGATACGCCTGACTTTGACGAGACCGCCGTGCGGAACTATATGATTGAGCTCAACACCCTCTCACACGAGCTTGACCCCGAGCGTAAAACAGCCATCCGTCGTTGCGAATTCTGTAAGGATGTGGTCGATGTGTATTCCCCCTCGATCTGGGCGGGATGGTATCGCGGTAAATTTACGGACTACAAAGCGTCTACTAAAAAAGCCGTGGATGGGGTTGATCACTTTTTCCATGCTGAGTGGGGAGCCAGCAACCATGCGCGCCGCCATTCTGAAAACCCGGATCAGAATCTGGAGTCGATCGGCGGCGGAAGTACGGACGAGCGCGACGGCGATGCGTCGCTGTATGGCGGTCCGGCCCGCGTATCCAAAGATGGTGACTGGTCGGAAACCTATGCGTGCAACCTGATTGACTGGCATTTGAAAGAGCAGGAAACCATGCCGTATCTGACCGGGACCGCCTACTGGCCCTTTAAAGATTTCTCAACGCCGATCCGTCCGGAAAATCCGGTTCCGTATGTGAATCAGAAAGGGGTGGTTGAACGCGACTTTACCAAAAAAGAAGGGTTCTACGTGTTCCAGTCCTATTGGACGGAAAAACCGATGGTTCATATTTATGGTCACAGCTGGCCGACCCGCTGGGGTAAAGCCGGTGAAGCTAAATTGGTTAAAGTCTATTCCAACTGCGACGAAGTTGAACTCTTTGTAGACGGAAAAAGCCTGGGCCGAAAAAAACGCGACAGCCAGAATTTTCCGGCGGCCGGTCTGCGCTGGCGTGTGAAATTTGTACAGGGCGAAAACAAGGTTGAAGCGGTCGGCTATAAAAACGGAAAGCAGCTTAAAGATACAGTGACCTGGGGGTATGAAACCCGCGAATGGGGGAGGCCGGCAACGATGAAGCTTTCCACCTACAAAGCGGAACATGGAAAAATCGGTATTGAAGTGCTCGTCAGCGATAAGAACGGCGTGCCTTGTTTGGATTCAACGATCTTTGTGCGCTTCTCGCTCGTTGGCGATGGAAAACTGCTGGACAACCTCGGCACCTCGGATGGTTCCAGCAAGGTTCAGGTTTATAATGGTCGCGCAAAAATCAAGGTAGATCCCAACGGCGGAAGCCATGTCGTGGCGGTTGCTGCTGAAGGGCTGAAGACCGAATTTATTGCGCTTAATAGTGGGGGATAAAGAGCGGGCCCGTTTGGGTCAGATTTATTTATTTGGGCCGGTGGTGCTTAAACAGGAAAAAACTCTGCCGATCCCCAACTTTCAACGAAGGAATAAAGATCATGAAGAAGCTGTTGCTATGTAGTGTGTTGGCCGTTTGTGCAGTTGTGGGAGCGTGGGCGGATAAATCGCCGAAGAGCATAGAAGTCAACGGTTCCAATGTTTGGAAGAACAGCATCTTTACCGGCCCCGTTTCGGGCATCAGCTGGAACGTAGAATACGCCCACAATATAAAATTTAACGTCGCGTCTGGAGCATGGAGCTTTTCGGCAAGAGCGTATTAAAGCCGAACCCCATTGAGCATCGCGAAATGATGATGAAGGAATAAGCAGGTGAAGAGTCTGATTTGTCAAAGTATTATAGTTAGCCTGGTCGTAGCCCTGACGACTCATGCAGGGCTGAAACCGAATGAGTTTGTGACTCCGCCGGCTGATGCAAAGCCGATGACCTGGATGCATATGATGAATAGCAACGGGTCGGAGGAGGG
>CAKZQV010000311.1 GCA_937141895.1 uncultured Verrucomicrobiota bacterium | reverse complement strand
AGATTGTACACCGGGATCGATTTTTGTTTCGCCTTTTTCCACAATACCAGCTTAATCATCTTCCACCGACACCTGTTGAAACTATTCTTCGAGCGCGCGAAATGGCCATCGAAGCCGGGTTAAAATTTGTCTATGTCGGAAATATGCAGGATAGGGGAGGGGAGTCGACCTGGTGCCCCGAATGCGGAACCTGTCTGATTGAGCGAAACGGGTATCAAATCCGCAAGATCAGAATCTCGAATGGAACCTGTCCAGACTGCGGAACCGAAATTGGCGGAATTTGGGAATAAGGCGTGAGGCGTGAGGCGTGAGGCGTGAGGCGTGAGGCGTGAGGCGTGAAATTTTATCCACATAACCAAATATTAAAATTACGAAATACGCATTACTCCTTAAGCATCACATATTATTTTTAACGAACTCCGCAAATTCTTCCGGCGTCAGATCATCGAGCGAAAGCTGCTGAGCAGCTAACGCATCCTCGATTTTCTGGATCAGCTTCTGGATATATTCATGACTCTCATCGGAGCCCATGAGTACATCATAGGTTTCGCCTCTTGTGATTCGGACATGCCCGTCATCGGAATCGAATCCAACGCCTAAAAGTCGAATGATTTTCTTTTGGTTCGCGTGCGGCATTTTTTTTATAAACCTGCTTGATCCAGTACGGGGAAATGGCTACGTTCTGCCCTCATTCATTGCCGAATGGTGTAATGGCAGCACAAGCGACTCTGACTCGCTTAGTCAAGGTTCGACCCCTTGTTCGGCAACCATCTTACTCAAGGACAGCGAAACCGCCGTCCTTTTTTTTCTTCCAATCCTTGGAAAAATTAGCTTACACGGATCGGCATGATCACGTAGAGGAAGGGTACATTCGTTTTAATCACGCCCGGGCTCAGCTCATCCGAGAGTTCCAGGTAGATTTCATCGGAATCCAGATGCTTCAGCGGGGCCATCATAAAGGCCGGATTGAAGGCAATCGTAATATCCTTGCCGGAATATTTAACCGGAACCGCTTCGCGGGATTCGCCGATTTCCGGAGAAGACGTTGAAAGTTCCATGCGGTTTTCGGTGATTTGAATTTTAACCGATGCCGCCTGATCATCCAGCATCAGCGAAACACGGCGAACGGCGCTCTGCAGCATTTCGCGGTCGATCGCGATCCGTTCTTCGCACTGCGATGGAATCACTTGGCGATAGTTTGGATAAGTTCCATCCACCAGCTTCGAAATAATGAAGATATTTCCGAATTCGAAGGCCACCTGCGTGGAAGACATCTTAATGATCGTATCCCCTTCATCGCCCAGTGTTTTAATCAGCTCATTCACCGTCTTGGTCGGAACCACAATATCGGTTTCCGCATCTTCCGGCATATCAATTTCCTGCTCCACCAGGGCCAAACGCCGGCCATCGGTACATACCGTGGTCAGCTTGTTATCGCGGAAGGCCATCAGGGTACCATTCAAAATCGCACGAGATTCATCCGCAGAGGCCGCGTAGGATGTTTTCTGAAGGATATCCTTCAGGGTATCCTGCTGAAGCGTATAGGAGAAACTCTCTTCGAATGTGGGCATAGGCGGAAAATCCTCTTTCGAGAGACCTTCCAGCTTACAGCTGTAGGACCCGGAAATAATCGTGGCCACATCCTCGTTGCTTACCCCGATATCCACCTGATGGCTCGGCAGGTCGCGGCAAATACTGAAGAAACGCCGCGCCGGCAGGGTGGTGAATCCATCCTCATCGATATCCGCCTCAATGCTCGTGCGCACACTCACTTCCATGTCGGTGGTGGTGAGCGTCAGTTTTCCGTTGCTTGCCTCAAGCAGCACATTGGAAAGAATCGGCAGAGTGGTACGCTGACCTACGATCGATTGCACCTTTTGCAGCGCTTCCAGAATCTGATCCTTCTCGATGCTGAACTTCATTAACAAGCCTCCTGTACTATATGTATATATATTTTATAAAAATCACTATTAGTATAGTCTGTGAACAACCACATAAAAACCTACTTATTTTCCATAACCCCGTCACCTGTAAAAGTTTGAAAAACATAACAACGCTGTTGATAAGCTGGGCATAACTACCGCCAACTGTGCACAACTCCGAGTTGTTAAATCCATCATCAGAAACTCCACAGGTTATTCAGGTTTCATTAACAGGACGTTAGCGCTTTATACTGCCCCTCATAAACTTGAAACCGGTTCGGAATAATTTGGAAAATATGCCTGAATCCATCGCACTTTCCAATCATTGGAATCAGGAATATTAGCAGAGGGGGCGCGGGGGATAGGAATGGATCCGCTCAGCTCTCCAGCCGGCCCTTTGAATGTAAAAGAGTATATAATCAGTATGGAATCGTTTAGTGCGTGCTTTTCCGAAGGGGAGCGCATAGCAATCGTAGAGAAACGTGGTCTTTGCTACGTAAATAACCACATCCTCAAGGTTGATGGTTCAGTCTTCCAGGAAATTGAAAAGGCCGCCTTCAAGGGAAGACGGCCGGGAAGCTGAGCAGGAAAATCAGATCAGGTTAGACGAGCGCCTTGGCGGCGTTTTTATTCACCTTATCCTTCAGGATCGATATTGTCTGCTGGAGGCTGCGGTCGGCTTCTGCCTTGGTGGAGACTTGATCATGCGCATAGAGAATAGTCGCATGATTGCGGCTGAACTGCTCGCCGATGACCGGGAACGACTGCGAGGTCATGGTGCGTGAAAGGTGCATGGCAATCTGGCGTGGCCAGGCAATGTCTTTCGAGCGCTTCTTACTCATTAGATCCTGCGGACGAAGGTCAAAGTGTTCCGCAACCGTGCGCTGGATCAAATCCACGCTGATGGCGGCAGCAGATTCTTTATCGAGCAGGTCGTGCAGCAGTTCTTCCACTTTCTGAATATCGACCAGCTGATTGGTCAGCGACATGAAGGTGGCCACACGAATCAGGGCGCCTTCGAGACTTCGAACATTGGAAGATACGCGCTGGGCGAGATAATCCAAAAGCTCATGGTTAATGTTCAGGTTTAGCAGCTCCGCTTTTTTGCGGAGAATTGCCGTACGCGTTTCCACATCGGGTTTTACCAGTTCGGTCACCAAGCCCCACTCAAAACGGGAAATCAGGCGCGGCGCCAGGCCAGCCATTTCGCTCGGGGTGCGGTCGGACGTCAGCACAATCTGCTTATGGCTTTCGAAAAGGGTGTTGAAGGTATGGAAGAATTCTTCCTGCAGGCGCTGTTTTCCATCGAGAAACTGAATATCGTCGATCATCAGCATGTCGATTTTCCGGTATTTTTTCCGGAAATTGGTCACATTGTTGTTTTGCAGGGCTTCAATATATTCGTTGGTGAAGGTTTCGCAGGTGATGTAGCATACTTTGGCGCGTGGTTTTTTTGAAATGATATGATTACCGATGGCCTGCATCAGGTGAGTTTTACCCAGTCCGACCCCGCCATAGATGAAAAGTGGGTTATAGGTGCGGGAAGGGGAGTTGGCCGCTGCCATTGCCGCCGCATGAGCAAACTGATTGGCAGAGCCGACCACGTAGGAATCGAACGTATAGTTCGGATTGAGGTTGTGGTTGGCCTTTTTCTTTTCAAATGGATTCGGAATGGAAATGGATCCGTGGGATTCCGGCTCCGGAATATCCTCTCTCACCGCATCAAATGCGCTGGAATCCACTTCCAGTGAAATATCCATCTCCTGACCGCTGACGACCATGACCGCCTTGCGGATCATGGGGAAATAATTTTCTTCGAGCCAATCTTTGTAAAAATCATTAGCCACTGCCAGACGCATGGTGGTGCTATTGATTTCCAAACATTGAATAACAGCAATCCAGCGATCATAAATATCGCCAGAGAGAATACCTTTCAGCTGTTTGCAGGCATCTTCCCAAATATTTGTGTTGTTTTGGTCCATTTCGCGAGTGATCTTTCCCTTTAACAGGGTTCCCCTACTTATTGACAAGTTATTAACAGGCAATACCTTCCTCATGAAGATGAGTTCCGTAATGCGAGTATGCAAGGTAGTGCATGCGCTCAACATGCTCAAGGTTTCTGAAATTATTTCTGTGTAAAAAAATTCATACCACTAAATGTAGATGGCATCATGTTCCTGACCACAAGATAGGGCTCGCAATGTTGGGAAAACGTTAAAACAAAATTGTACGATTGTTATGAATAGCTTTTATAACACTTAAAAACACAGGAGGTTGTGCTCAAATGAATCGATTAACAGGACTTATTTTACTCTCCGGATCTTCCCCTAGTACCACCAATATCCACTATTTAAGCGGTTTTACCGCACCCGACGCTTTTCTCTACCTCAAAACCGCCTCCGGCGGATGGCTCTGTGTGTCGCCGATGGAAAAGGCGCGCGCGCGCAACCAATCAACAGCCGGTACGCAGGTCTTTACACCGCAGGAATTGGGACTTTCCGGTAAAAAAGCATGGAATTATGTGGAGCAAATTAAGGCTCTAATGGAAAAGGCGGGCGTAAAACGGCTGCAGGTGCCCATCGATTTTCCGGCGGGTTTTTTCCAAACCCTGGAAAAGCAGGGGATCAAAATTTCCATTGATCGGAATCCAACTTGTCCGGAGCGGAAGGTGAAAGACGCGGCCGAAATTTCCAAACTTCGGAAAAGTCAGCAGGCGGCGGTGGCGGCGATGAAGTCCGGTATTGCGCTGATCGGATCTTCCAAAATTGGGAAAAACAACCTCCTCTATATAGGGAGAGAAAAACTGACCTCGGAAAAGGTGCGGCAGCTGATCCATAAAACGCTGATTGATCATGATTGCGCGGGTGTGGAAACTATTGTGGCCGGTGGCGACCAGGGCACGGATCCGCACGAGCGGGGAAGCGGTCCGCTTTTTGCGGGGCAGTCGATTATTCTCGATATTTTTCCACGGTCGGAAAAAACGGGGTATTGGGGCGACATCACCCGCACCGTCTGCCGCGGTCCGGCCCATCCGGAGCTGAAAAAACTGTATATTGCAGTCAAAGCCGCGCAGTTGGCGGCGCTTAAAATGGTAAAACCGGGCATCTGCGCAGATGAAATTCATCGGAACTGTTGCGAAATTTTCGAAAAGCGCGGGTTCCAAACGCTGGAAAAAGAGGGGCGTCATGTGGGATTTATTCATGGCACTGGCCACGGGGTGGGGCTGGATATCCACGAACTTCCAAGGGTTGGAAAATCCGGCGAGGTGCTGGAAGCCGGACATGTAATCACGATTGAGCCGGGACTGTATTATCCGGGTTTGGGTGGCGTGCGGATTGAGGATACGGTGGTGGTGACGGAGGATGGATTCCGGTTTTTGGCGTCCTGCCCGAAAAAGTTTGAACTTTTGTAGGCAATAGGGAGAAGGTGACCCGCGTTATTCACTCCGAACAATGGGTGTGGAGATTACCTGATGAAGAAAAAAATTATATTTTATACTGCGGCCCTGATGGTCCTTCCGGTTTTCAGTGGTACGAATGAGCAGAACCGCACCGAGGGTGAGTCGAAAATGGAATACCGTCGCGATGAGAATGGCCGCCACAGTCGCCGCCGCGAACGGACTCCGGAAGAAAAAGAAAAAATGCAGGAACGCCGCCTTCAGATGATGGAAAAAACGCTGAAGGAGCTGGGGATTACTGAAGAACAAAAACAGCAGATTGCTGAGCTTCAGACCCAGATGAAGGAGCAGATGCGCGAAAACTATCTGAAGATGCAGGAGCTCAAGAAAAACCTGAAAGAGCTGGAAAATGCCGGAGCTCCGGAGACTGAAATTTTTGCAGCCATTGATGCGGTTGCGGAAAACCAGGCGGAGCAGATGAAAATTCTGGCGCGTAACCGGATCCAGATGGAGCGGATTCTGGGCAAAGAGAAGTTTGACCTATTTATGGATAAGGCGCGGAATAAATGGAAAGAGCATGGACGGCGTTCCGGGCAGAACCTCCCGCCGACCCCGCCGTCGATTGATCGGGGAAAATCTACAGCTCCACCGCTGCCTACATCCTGAACCTAATTTCCTTCCTCAACTACCTAGGCGTCGATCCGTTTTCTGATCGGCGCTTTTTTTATGGTTTGATTCATCCGCCAAGTTTACTTTGGCAATGAGACGGGAAATGTTTTCCTGCCGCGAATCACCCAAACCGAAGCTGACGAATAAAAATCGGCTGATGCACGACCGCAGCTATTATGCGGTGAAAAAGCACATCCTGTGTCCCGAACCACAAGTTCCATATGATTTTTATAAAAAATCCCTGCCTAAAATATATAAGTATGTGGAATCATTACATGGAAGCTGTCTGGCTTTGAGATAGGTTTTTTTAATAGGCGGAGAAGGTACGTATGAGTAAAAGCGGAAAAAAGGGTTACGTAGGTAAGCATACCAAATCAAGCGCTTTAATGGTCAGTGTGGCCATCCATGGGATTTTGATTGTTATGGCTTTGTCGTTTGTGGCGGTGAGGATCTATGTCAAAGAAGAGCAGACTTTTGAAGCCAAGCCGGTCAACCGCCCGCGCATGAAGCTCAAACAACTGCAGGTTCCTGTAGATTTAAAGAAAAAGAAAACGCAGAAACCGAAACTGCGTAAAAATATCGTGGCAAAACCGAAGATGAAATCCATCGACATCAAAATGCCGGAGATGACCGGGATTAAGGGTGGAACAGGCTATATGGATGGTGGAGGGGGACTCGGCGGCATTGGGTTTGGTCTTGATTTGGATTTGTTTGGTGGGGACAAAGGGTCGGGCAATGAGTTGGAAGGCACTTTTTTCGATCTGAAAATGAACCCGTCCCGTAAGAGACACCCGATGAATGACAAGCTGTATAAACAAGCGGTTAAGGATTTTATCGGGTCCTGGAAAATTTCACGTTTAGAGGATGATTATTTTAAGGCTCCCAAGAAAAAATTTGCCACCATGTTCATGTTGCCTAGGATGGATGCCACTGAAGCACCGAAAGCGTATGGGGTTGAGAAAGTGGTTAAGCCTAAATACTGGGTGGCCTATTATACAGGGGTTATTTCGGCACCGGAAACGGGGCGCTATCGGTTCTGGGGCGCGGCCGACGATCTGCTTATAGTTCGGGTGAAAAACAGGCTGGTTCTTGATGGCACTCGCAAGGGTACGGTGGTGACCAACTGGAAAAGCGATGATCCTCGCAGTAATAAAAAATTTATGATTCAAGGAGAACAGATAAAAATCGGCGACTGGTTTAGTCTATCTGAAGGAGATGCGGTGGAGATGGAAGTTTTGGTGGGGGAACGTCCTGGCGGGCTTTTCAACTGCACCCTTCTGATTGAACAGAAAGACAAAAACTATCCAAAAGGGAAGAAGGGGATGCCGATTCTGCCCATTTTTAAAACCACTGCAATTCCGAAAAAACTGATTCCAAAAATGAAACTTGAGCCGCGCACCTGCACCACAGAAGGCCCATCCTTTGGCGTCTTGAAATAGAATTCACAAAACCGGCTCCGCATTTGCAGAGCTTTTGCTACAATCGGCGCATGGCAGAAAAAACACCAAGTCCATTGCAGGCCAGTTTCTGGCTGAGTAAGCAGGAGCGCATCTATATTCTGATTATTTGTGCTCTTTTTTTATTCGGGCTGGGGGCCCGTTATCTGTATTTGAATAACCGCAAACCTTCACCACCGCTTGATCCCCAGCTTGAACAGGCGGACCTTTCGGAGCAATCGCATGAGTGAGTGCATTTTCTGTAAAATTGTAAATAAAGAGATCCCGGCCACGATCGTGTATGAGGATGACGATGTGCTGGTTTTTATGGATATCGGACCCATTATTAAGGGTCACGCGCTCGTTATTCCGAAAAAGCACTATGATCCAGTGATGGAGACTCCGGACGAAATCGTGGCGAAACTGCACATCACAGCCAAAAGGATCGCGGAAGCACAAATGAACGGGTTTGGGGCCGACGGGGTCAATATTCTGCAAAACAACGGAAAAGCATCCGGCCAGGCCGTGGAGCATATTCATGTGCACGTAATTCCAAGGTTTGGAAATGATGGACACCATTGGAACTGGAATCCAAAGAATTACGATGATTTTGAGGAAATGAACAAATTGGCAGG
>CAKZQV010000310.1 GCA_937141895.1 uncultured Verrucomicrobiota bacterium | reverse complement strand
CATCTGCAATGAACACAATGCGAGGCAACGATTCTGGAACATCCTCGTCATCATCACCACCACCAAAACATTCACCAGCCTGACCATCTTCACGATTATTGAATTCCATAATGTTCCGGACACCGGCCTGCCGGAACCACCGATATCTGCGCTCCAGCTCGTCAACTAGCCATTTCAAAACGCCGGCAACTCCGCAAGCATCATTGATTACGGGCATTCCGAGATGAGGCATACTACTGAATGAGGAAAAAGCTGATCCTTTAGGATCAAAAAGAATCAGCTTCAGTTCATCCGATGTAGCACGCATTAAAAGGCCTGAAATCAGGGCATGTAAAAGCGTTGTTTTTCCTGCTCCCGGGGCTCCAGCGATCAAAAGGTGCGGCAGGTTTGACAAATCACGAACAAATGGTTTCCCAGCCGATGTTTTACCAAGCGCAAGTGGCAGCACCATTTCCATATTCCGGAAATGATCAGGCGTAATGATTTCGGCAAACATCACTGGGCATCGGCTATTAGAAGGAATCTCAATCGCGCACTGATTTTTCCCAGGAACCGGAGCAACGATACGGATCGATTCGACCTCAAGGCGCATCGCAATATTGGACTCGAGTTCCGTCAGTTGCTCGATACGTACCCCTCGTCCCAGTTTAATCATATATCCAGAAACCAACGGTCCGCACTCAACACTCACAACTTCGGCATCCAGCTCAAACTCTTCAAAAATATCCTTCAGTAGTGCAGAATGATCCATTCCCGAATAATCAAAGCTTACCGACTTCTTCATCAGATCAAACGGAGGGAGATCGAGATCCAGCTCTGAATTCCATTCCTGACCACCATCATCCCTTATAACATCCTGACCGCAATACGGACAAAAATCCCAGCTGTCCTGCAAATCCTGTCCGCATACATTATTGCCGCATTTCATATTAAATTGACGAGTCAGATCGCGCTGCTCCGTCGCCTCCTTCCGATCCATTATAAATCAGCCTCTGCCAACTCATCCAGGCTGCCGAGTATCACTCGAATGGTTCCTTTGTGAGTTCGATTGCGATCAACCAACTCATCTTCCTGTAACTGATCGATTAATTTATAACTCAAAATGCCAAAACGCAGTTCAATAAGCACATCACTGCAGAATGTTGTACCTGCCTGAACCTTTTCTGCCACCGCTTGATTACCGTCTTTGAGAGCCGCTTCCAGCACATCGCGCGTGACAGGAAGAGAATCAATCATTTTTGGAAAGGATTCCAGCATCTTCGACACCGACAACGTCAAGTCACACTGACCACTACCGGGGCCGAATCTACAATAAACAAGATAAGCCCGCATCTCTGGATATTTATCTTTCAGCAACTTAAATCGCTGTTCGGCAACCGCTACTGCGGTTCTTAGTTGATCATAACGAAGCATTTGACCTTCCTCCTTTCAAACACAAAAAAAGAGGCGGAATCCTTTTCAGAATACCGCCTCCATGTTCGCACAAACTACTTATGAGACCAATTATTGATAATGTTTGGCGACCATTCCGCCGTTAATAACATTGCCGGATCATCCGATATGGCCGGCATCAGTATCGCCATTCATTACCCTCCCTGTATTACGATCTAAATCGCCAATACTACGCCCCAGACTATCTTTCACTACATCCGTCCCTCGGATCGGATCATGTTCAACGGAAACCTGACCACCTCCCAGAATATCCACCACCGGCGGAATCGGCCGGAAAAATTGAATAGGCAAAAAAAGAGTACAATTAAAACAACAAAACTAAGATACAGCAAAGTCGCTGCATTTATCTTTTAAGTGCCTGATTAATTCTTGAAACAAGATCTTCCTGTTCATCATGTGACATCTTCTCGTATGGAACATAATCCTCATTCTCTGAAAAGTGCTTATTCCAGAGTTCCAAAACCACAGGATCTTTTAGTGGTTCAGTATTTGGATTGAGCATAACAAGATTCATATATGAATATTTCGGTCCAGTTCTGTACACATCATCATAATGCGCGCTTTCATTGTGCCTGATCTGATTTTCACGCATCTGAGCCTGGAATTGCTGCTGGTGCTGGTGTGCGAACTGAATATTTCGATTTAACATGTTTCTTTCTCCTATCTGGTTGATTTATACAAAACTCTACCTTAGCTGATGCAACCACTCATATTTCTAAGTCTAATTTTATCATTCTCCTCCTCACGTGCCAGTTTTGTAAATAAGACAACATTCATCGGAGATGATTCCTGCCTCTACGTTCGAATAACTCCTACTTGAGAGATCTGTTTTTTTTCAATATCTTTACTACTTCCGCCTTATTATACGAAGCATGTCGCTGCTTCCTCCTTATCATCTTCGTATCGAGCGGCTTCATATATAAACGCCAAGCTTAAAACGTACGGATTTCGCGCCTCATTGCGCGGCGGCATGATGGGAATGATCCGATCCTTTTTATTTTGCGCTTTATACTCCAACGCAAAGAGCTCAGCCACTAACGCTGGCTTATAGCTATCATCACTGGAGCAATCATTTACAATCTTCTGCCCGCGAACGCCAACTGCATACATCATCGAAGCCAAATTTTGAAGCGACAACCCCGAACGAACCAGAACGAACTCAATCGTAATCGCCGTTTTACCTGTCAGCCCACTCAGTAGATCGAACACAAACCTGTCATGCATTTTTTCATTTGTCAGCAAACCCTTAACCTGAGTCCAGAAGGCTTCCGGTCGTAGTTTAATTTTCTTTTGAATCATATCCAACTTCTCCATGCTAAGTACCCATTGATTGTTCCGATGATTTGAATATGGCATCTTTATCGTGAGACGACTATGGGGATGATTTACAGCACAGGTTGGTTAGGCTCTCCATATTCTATGGAGATTATATCCATTAGGATTTTACAGATATCCATCTCCAGAGTTTGTTTGGCTCCCCACACGGTTCGAAATCAGATTGTTGCCGTAAAATTCAGCCGTAAAATCCGTGATAAACAGCACACATTCTGAAATGACTTATAGTGCTTCTTTTTCTATGCGCTCAACCATTGCGTACCATTCATCGGTAAACTCATGAGTTCCGAGGATTGCGACCACGTCGTCGGCTGCAAGGTTTTCCAGCCAGGGCAATATCGACTTATGAGCAAAGTTGGGGCCTGCATCCCAGTCGTAACACGAGATCAGCATGGTCCTACCTGTATAGATCCACCAGTGGTATGGGCACCAATTCGTATGGCCGAGAAGAATCTTGCTGAAAACCGGGATCGATTCATCACCAATAGAAAACTCAAGTGAACTGTCGTCAACTTCAAGTCGGGCGACATTCGGAAGCCCAAGGGTTTCTGGAAGATCTGGAGGGCTCTGGTCTTGTTCTAAGAATCCAGATAACGCCAGAAATTCAGCATTTGAAATGCAAAGAGCAGCCGCAATAAATTCATCGGCTTTCAAAACGTTAAATGTGATAACTTTTCCGGTTTCTCGCGGCATTCGGTACCTCCCAAATTCTAATGGGTATATGCGAGCGGCTGTGGGTGCTGATACAGGTAAATTTCAACACCTTATCGCTCATTGACTTCATGAATGTCGCCGGAGTGATTTCGTTTTGCCCGGCTTTTGTTCGAAGGGCTCTTTTTCACCCAATCCGTGTATTCTTCCAAAATTTCAGGGGAAACGGATTTTGGGGTCTCTTCAATAGCTCTCAGCAAATCTTCCGAGCAGACCTCCTCATCCTCTCCAGACTCCAGTTGCCGGTTCAAGGCCTGCTTTTTAGCAATCTTGGAAATATGTGACAAGTCTGCTCCTGAAAAGCCTTCAGTGTTTGTGATAACCTCATTGGAAATAAGAAGCTCTTCCTGTGGAACATCACGCAGATGGATCTTGATAATGGCTTCCCGAGCTTCGGGATTGGGAAGGCCGACATATATTTTGTGTGAAAAGCGCCCCGGCCGAAGCGCGGCCTCTTCCATGCCCCAAGGTTTGTTGGTTGCCCCAATGAGGAGCGTGCAATTGTCGATTTTCAGCAAGCCGTCAGAAAGAGTCAGAAACTGAGTGACTGCATTGATTTTGCGTCCACCTCTTCGGCTAAGAAGAGCATCGATTTCATCGAAAAAGATCACTACTTTTTCATATTGGGATGCTGTCTGAAACAGGTCTTGGATTCGCCGCTCCGTTTCTCCTGGGACACTACTTTTGATCTCTGCCGGATTAACCGAAAAGAACGCAGCTTCCAGCTGACCGGCGACGGCCCGGGCCATGTGGGTTTTTCCGCAGCCCGGCGGCCCCCAAAGGAGTAGCCCGCCGCCGCTGGCGACGTTAAATCGAGCATACGTGTCGGGATAAAGGAATGGGTTGATCACATCCTCTTGCAGGATTTTTTTCACATCTTCCAAACCGGCAACATCATCTAGTTTTGTATCAATCATCCCAGGCGGAATGGTCTTAAACCGTACACCGGATTTTTCGGTCAAAGCAAGATGCGGTGCCGACTGTTTTTTTTCAGCTTTCTTTCTTCGAGCAGATGAGGCCCGCTTTACCATTCCTTTACAGGTTCCGGCGATTGCCTTGCCTGAGTTGCGCAAAACAGAGCCGGTTACTCCGCATGCAAAATCAGCGACGGCCTCACCTCGTTTGTTCCACTTGGTTTTCCGTTTTCTCACAGCCATTTTATCACCTCTGTTTGTATTTGGATTGAGCTTCAATCAGTCGGGAACGACGGATTGGGATTGCGGTTTTTGTCTCCTCCATCTCCTGACTTAAAAACGGGAATTGTCTAAACCACTCCGGATACTTTTTCTGGAGGTTCTGATAGGTTTCAACCCCCTTTAGCAACGCAGCTAAATCACCACCTTTCTTTTGGTAGTAGCCGACCTTTATGCAGTGCATTGCGAAAACGCATTCAGCCAGTGCCTCAGGGTTTTCAAATCCTCTCTCAGTTAACTCCACAGGTTGTCGGCACAAGAGGTTCCACCTGCCTGATGGGTCGTTTCGGCAGGATCGTTGAAATGCCTGGTTGGCCAGCAGGAGAGAATCAATATAGTTGCTCCAGTTTTCCGGAGTTTGCTGAGCCCACCTGATTTGAGGATGACTTAAGAATAAAAGAGCATAGCCTGCCATTTGATCGCTGGACGACCGGTGAACCGACTCCCACCGCTGTATGGTGTTGGCGAGCCGAACAACCTCACGAGGCTGGTTCGCATGAAACCGCTCGATCAACTGATAGTGGCATTCTTCAGCGGAGAGGTTTCTGTTCGCAATTACCCCGAAAGATTCCAAGGTTGTGCAGCGTGGTGGCTTGGGTTCATTCAGACGTATTGTTGTCGTCGAACAACCCGTTAAAAAAAGGATACACGTAAAGGAAATAATGAGAGTAGCTTTCATTGTTCGCCTCCTGCGAGAATGTGCTTCCGTCCTTGAAATGACCGAAGCCATGATATTTTTTGATTAAATTCGGCTCTGCGTTTTCCGCACAACCGCTCTGTGATCAGAGAGGACATTTTCAAAGCCTCACGGTGACGGGTTCCCCCAACGTTTTCGAAAACATTTTTTGCCTCCTGCAGTTGAGTCAGGTTGTACTTTTCCGCACGGAGAGAGGAGGCCCCAAGTGAAGGTTCTTCGTATTGAAACATAATGGAATAGGCGCTAAGGAACGCGGAGTTCCACCGAAGCTCCAGATCCTCATAACCGGCAACGGACTGAATCACCTTCTCCATGGCCTGGCATTCTACATCCTGGGCTGCGATGAAGTACGCTTCCTGTTGTTCAAGCAGCAGTTGGGGGTTGTTCCCCAGAAAACCTTTGCGTTCCAAAACCAGGTTGTATCCTCCATCTTTCACCCGGATGTGGTGGTATTCCATCGAAGCGCATCCAGATAGCAAAATTACAGACGTTAGAAGTAATGCGGCATATTTCATTTATTCCTCCAGCCATTGAGTATTGATTGATGCAATGTCTCCAATAATGCGTTCGAGACGGTGATCCAGGCCTGCCTCTGTTGTGTTTTGAATCACCGACCGTCCCTGACCAAGCAGGTCATTAATGTTGTTTATTTTTTCAACAGCCATAAGCCGGAAACGCGCAAGATCATTCATTTGCCCGGCAGCGTATGCCAGTTCACCTAATTCTGTGATGCGAACCAATGATTTGACTTCGGCCCTGATTCGGTCTTCCACGCGAGAAAAGGAACGCTCGGCTTCGGCTTTTTGCTTCCGTTTAAGCTGCATACTTACCGGGCTTGGCTGCTTCTTGGATTGGTTGCGAGTGGCCGCGTCATTGTCGGAGCAACCAGTCACCATGACGACGGCCAATCCGGCAAGCAGTGTTGCTGTAAATGAGCGACAAAACATTGTTTCTCTCCTTTTTGTAGTGAAAAGGAAGGCAACCCGCATTTCCAGCGGGCTGCCATGTAGGTTAATAATTAAACATCGCACGGATGCTTTCTTCAGAATCATCATTGGGCATCAGCCGACTGGAACTGACGGGAGCCAGATTAGAAATAGAAGCCAGCATTTCCTGATTTTTCTGCTCCATCACGTACAAATCACACTCAAGATCTTTGCGAAGTTTAGTCGCCAAGCTATGCCGAGTTCCATCAGCAGCCACGGCAATATCCATGATGACCGCGATTTCTTTCTGAAGATCGTACTTCATTTCCATGATTTCCAACGTAGCAATCTTCTTTTCCAACTCGCCTCTGGCAGAGCTAATGATGGCCGTCGTATCCGCAATAGCAGTTTCGAGCTGATATTTGCCGGCTTCGGTAGCCTGAATCTTCTCCAGCTGAATCTTGTGTCTCTGAATTTCCTGCTCCGTCACAGACCTGTACTCAGCATATGTATAGGTACGATTGCCAATTTTGTAGTACTCCTGCTGCTCCAGCAACCGCTCCTGCGCATATTCCAGCCCTCTGCGCATAACAGCCTCATCTTTCTTCATAGAATCCAGGGAGGCATTACGTTGTTTCAGCGATTCTTTACGCTCAATCTGCTTCCACTCCTGCTTAAGCAGGTTCTCCTTGGATTTTTCGTATTCACCGTAGAGATATGCGAACTTCTCCTTCGCGGGAATGTTCTGATCTGACCAACTGCGAACAGTATTCTTGGCGGCACTACCCCAAAGGGTAATGCGATCTTTTCCCATGACGATTGCTGCCAGTGCTGCCAAAACTACAATTACTGCTACTTTTTTCATTTTATTCTCCATTTATGATTTTGGGTTGATGTTGATTGTTGTTGCTGGGGGTGAGACTCATTTGTGATAGGCGACCTCCTTTCTAGTGGGTTTCGATTTCATGAGCGCAATGTAGCGTTATCTCTCATTGCAGTCTTCGGAGTTGATTTCCTGTAAGGATGGAAACTTGAGGATCTTCTGGTGGGATTTTTTTCCATAACATGGGTCCTTGTTTGAGAGCCGGGTCATTTATCCCGCTTTGAGCAACTCTTCGACAGCGGGACGGTTTGCCAGCGCCGCTCCAATAAACTGACTTTCGGAGAACGCTTCTGCCTGGATTTCGGAAGGCAGTTGCAATGCTGTTTCCCGCAGCAGCGCGGCCAGTTTTGCTTTGTCTCCTCCTCGGATCAGGTCAAGAAATTCGGCTGCCGCCGCGTGAATCTGTTCCATCATCGCGGGGCTGTATCCGTTCTCCACGATCAAGGTGGCGTACAAATCCGCAACTTCCGGGCGAAGCATTCGTCCGGCAAGGGCTGTGATGAGCTGGGAGTTGGGGGTTCGAATCTGCCGGGTAAATTGCCAGTCCGCGTTTTTCTGCCCAAGTGCACGCAGAAAAACAAATGCAGAGGCCAACGGTGCAAGCTGGACTTCCGGAGTCCGTTGGTCGTGCTCATCAGCAGTTCCGTGGATAATCTGTGCGCCATGCCCCGTCCAAAAAGACTCGACCCACTCAAGGCAAATCCGGGCACGTTTACTCATGATCGGGTTGATGTATTCAACCGGCGTAATATAAACATTTTTTCCCGCCACGGATCGAACCGCAGGTCCAAACATCGGATGCAAACCGATGGCGACCGGCCCGCGAATGGATGCCAAAGCGGCGACCGGTTCTGACTTC
>CAKZQV010000309.1 GCA_937141895.1 uncultured Verrucomicrobiota bacterium | reverse complement strand
TCGCACTTAGGCGACATCGCCGTTGTCAATGAGGTGATCGAAAAGACGCATACATTCAAGCACATGTACTTTACCGTGAAAACGACCGTTGATTAGGTCAAAGTCTATGCGCACGGAAAGTCACGTGTAACGTTCAGTACTAAACCTGAAAAAGAAAATAGAGGCCCAACCGGCTGTCCGACCTAACCGTAAAACGCTGATCTCACCTGCAACGTTTACGAGTGGCCAGGCTCACACTTTAAACCGCAATGCATCTAGTATGCCCGGGCGTCGCTTTTTTCCATAAAGTTGATGAAGGAGCGGTTGGCGACGCGGTGACCGCCGGGGGTCGGGTAGTCGCCGGAGAAATACCAGTCGCCTTTGTGTTCCGAACAGGCTTCGTGCAGACCTTCAATCGTCTGATAAATAATCTGCACTTCGGCCTTCATCCCTTTCGGGGTCAGGATCTGGGCAATGCGCGCTGAAATCTGTTCCTGGGTGAAGGGATCAAAGAGTTTTTTTACCTGATTCTGCGCCTGGGCGACGGGTTTCTTTTCATCTTCGAGACAGGCCCGATAAATATCATCCAGCAGCTGTTCGCGTCCGGTATCCCGGGCCAGCTCAACGGCGGCTTCGAAGGCGATAAAATCCTTCATTTTCGACATATCAATACCGTAGCAATCCGGATAACGGATCTGCGGCGCGGAGGATACCACCACCACTTTTTTCATCCCGAGGCGATCGAGAATTCGAAGAATACTGGTCCTCAGCGTCGTGCCGCGTACGATGGAATCGTCGAGGATCACCAACGTGTCGTTTTTCTTCACGATACCGTAAGTGGTGTCATAGACCTGAGCGACCAGATCATTCCGGTCGGCATCGGCTGTAATAAAGGTGCGCAGCTTGGCGTCCTTGGTCATCAGCTTTTCAACGCGCGGCTGGAACGACAGCAGTTCGTCGATCCGCTCCTCCGTTAAACGTCCGGCATCTTTGAGCAGATGATATTTCATGCGTTCGCCGACCATATCCTTCACGCCTTCCACCAGTCCCCAGAAAGCGGTTTCGGCAGTATTCGGAATGTAAGAAAAGACGGTGTGTTCCAAGTCGTAGTCCACCGAATCCAAAACGCGGCGCACCAGCGAACGGCCGAGATTTTTACGTTCCTTGTAGATATCTTTATCGGTACCGCGCGAGAAATAGATGCGTTCAAAGGAACACGGTGTTTTCTTAAGCGGTTTGTTTACTTCTTCCATCGACACTTCGCCGGTACGTTTCACCACCAGGGCGTGGCCCGGTTCGATCTCCTTGACCGTATGGATCGGCACATTGAGCGCGGTCTGAATCTGTGGGCGTTCGGAAGCGATAAGCACAATTTCATCGTCGTGATAATAGAAGCCCGGACGAATGCCGCTGGGATCGCGCAGCGCAAACAGATCGCCGTGGCCGATCATGCCGCACATCACATAGCCCCCATCGAAGGAACGGGTCGCCTTTTTCAGCACACGGGTAATATCCAGTTCCTGAACAATTTTTTCCGTAATCTCCGTCCGGTTGAGGCCTTCTTTTCGGTATTTACGAAAGAGGAAATCGTTGGCCTCGTCGAGGAAGTGGCCGATTTTTTCGAGCACCATCACGGTGTCGGCTTTATTCCGCGGATGCTGACCCAGCTCCACGAGCATATCGAACAGCTCGTTGTTGTTCGTTAAATTAAAATTTCCCGCAACCACCAAGTTACGGGTCATCCAGTTGCTCTGTCTTAAAAAGGGATGGCAGAAGGTTTCACCCTGCGCGCCGTGTGTGCCGTAGCGCAGATGGCCGAGCAGCAGTTCGCCGGCAAACAGCACATTATTTTTCACCCAGTCGCCATCCTCCATTTTATCGGGATGTTTTTCGCGGGCATCGGCAAAGGCTTTGACCAGTCGGTTGCGCACCGCCATGATGGGATTTTTATCGGCCGAGCGGGTACGGAAAATGTAGGGTTCGCCCGGAGGCATATCGAGTTTGATGGCGCAGGCGCCCGCGCCGTCCTGACCGCGGTTATGCTGTTTCTCCATCAGGAGCGTCAGCTTATTGACCGCATACATAGCGGTCCCATATTTCTCGATATAAAAATCGAGAGGTTTCAAGAGTCGTACCGCGGCTATCCCGCACTCATGGCCGATCCAATCGCTCATAACATACCGTCCTCTGGTTATGTTCGGGTTTGATTAGGAAAACGCGCACCGTGCCCTAGAACATTCACTCCGTCAAGCTTCTCAATCGACTTTTGCGGCCTACAATTTTGGCAACAAATTTGCGATTGCCCGCAACCCCTTTATCCGCCATATATTCCGCAATATTTTGAACGATTCGCTCTCCGGAGCGTCTATTCAGCAAACTTTTCAAGGAGTATAAAGTAATGATTCTAACGCTCGATCCCGTTTACTGGATGTTTATCATTCCCTGCATGATTTTTGCCGGCATCGCCACCGCAAAAACCAAGGGAACATTTAATAAATATGCCAAAGTCGCCTCCAGCTCCCGCATGACCGGGGCCCAGGCCGCTCGGCAGATGCTCGACCGTTCCGGCCTGCAGGATGTGGCCATCAACCGGACCCGCGGATTTCTGTCCGACCACTACAATCCGGCCAATCGAACCCTGAATCTTTCGCCGGACGTCTACGACGCCCAGTCGCTCTCGGCGATCGGGGTCGCGTGCCACGAAGCCGGCCATGCCCTGCAGCACGCACACGGCTATGTTCCGCTTCAGATCCGCAGCGCCATGGTGCCGGTGACCCAGTTCAGTTCCTGGGGCGCCTATGTCTTCATTTTTCTCGGTATGTTTATCCAAAGCATGGGTATGATTAAACTGGGCGTGATCCTCTTCGGCATCGGCTTCTTTTTTTCGGTCGTGACGCTACCGGTGGAATGGGATGCCTCCGCGCGCGCCAAACGGCAGATGGTCAGCGACGGCATCGTCCAGCCTTCGGAAGCCGCCGATGCGGGCAAAGTGCTCGACGCCGCCTTCCTTACCTACGTCGCCTCTGCGGTGACTGCGCTCATGACCCTGCTTTACTATCTCATGCGCTCCGGCCTGCTCGGCGGCCGCGATGATTAGACCCGGTTAAGCGCAAAGCCCACAGACAATGGTGGTGACCATGGCCGAGAGATGCGCGGTTTTTTTCCGAAAATAGCGGTCGACCAACCCTAGATGCCGGACAAAAAAACGACTGACGCCATTTTCCGGATAGGCATAAACCGCGGCTGTATAGTTCGTGACCGAAGGGCTCTCTTGGGTCACCTGAATGTGTATGACCGACTGAAATTTACCGAACGACCGCTTGCCCACGGAATACAGTACAATATCGATTTCCGTTTCAGCATTCTGCTTTCGCATCACTTCCGTGATATCGGTCCGTTCATTCTTCCGGTTCACGTAATAGTAGGTATTGGATGAGGTTTGCTGAATGGAAAACTCCGGCTTCCCGTCATCATCAATCATCGTATTATAGGCATTCTGAACATTGTTCATAAAGTTCGGATCGAGCAGCACTTGAAGGGCATCGTTGAAATTCACCGGCACCGATCCGCTGGTTTCAGCCAAAATCGGTTTTTTACTTTCCAGCAACTCCTTGGAGGGCCCCTCCTCCGGCAGCAGCGGCAGCGTTTCCAAGGCTTGGACCTTTGCAACGCAAAGAAGTGCGGCAACCACCAAGGCATTACGAATCATACGATACATATCCCATTTATAATTTTTCAAGTGCATGCTCCCATCGGCTGTCTTGCGCTTTCTGAGCGGCATTCTTTTTCAATCGCTCGTACAACTTGAGATCTTCAGAAACCCGCTTCATGGCTTCGAACATTTCATCCGGTGTGCGAGCGTTAACCACCAGGCCGGACTCGTGAGACTCCACAATTTCCTGCGGACCGCCCTCGTTCGAAACGATGGCCGGAAGGCCGGACGCATGCGCCTCGAGCACCACGTTTCCAAAGGTGTCCGTCAGACTCGGAAAAACAAACAGATCGGCACTGGCATATACTTCAGCCAGCTCGTCACCATAGAGATAACCGGTAAAGACAATCTGCGGATCATTGTATTTCATTTGAAGCTCATCGCGCTGCGGGCCGTCGCCCACCACAATCAGATCCGCATCACTGCCGGACTCGATTAATTTCGTAAACGCCTTGAGCATGATCTCAATATTTTTTTCACGGGACACACGGCCGGCATAGATAAATTTAAAACTGCTGTTGCGGTTATAGTGGGCTTCCCACATCGGGCGATTTCGCCGCTCCGGACTGAACCGTTCACGATTAATTCCACGCGGCATAATATCGATTTGATCGCCATTAAACCCACCGTCCATCAGCAGGGTTTTATACTGCTGGGTCGGAACGAGAATCTGGTCCACGTTGCCATAGAACCAACGCATGAAACGCCACGCCACTTCCCCCATCTTTTCATCTTCCAGAATATCAGAGAAAAAGCGCGGAAAGTCGGTGTGGTAAATCCCCTTGGTTTTCAGCCCCAGCATTTTGGCCACGCCCAGTGCGCAGACCCCCAGCGTGCCCGGTGTGGAAATAATCACCTCATCAAACTGCTCCTTTTCAAAATAAGCCAGCATTTCCATAAAGGGCGGATAGCTGATGATCAGCGATTCATATTCCGGCATTTTAAATGAGCCCACCGGCTTAAAATTTTTGATCGGAAAATCCGCCGTCTGCGGTTCATCCAAGCTGGTGATGACCGTGATGTCCTTATCAAATTCCGCCGCCATACCGGCCAGTGTTCGGATTGTTTTGGTCACACCGTTCACATCGGTAAAGGTATCCGTCACCCAGGCTTTTTTTCCGACTTTCCGGTTCAGGCTTCCAACCATTGGAAAATGATCCGTAATTTCGCGCAGAAAATCTTCATCCTTATGCTGTGTGGCGAAGGCGGTCAGATACGGCGCAATGCCAAGCGCAACCGGACCCAGCGAGGAAATCGCCTGCAACGAACCGATCAGCTCACCCTTTCGGATCTTTTTAGCCGCCTTCTGAATAAAGACAAAACTAAGCTCCTGACTGAGTTTGCAGGCGGCCTCAAAATTAACCGCGTCTTCATCCTCGACCGACTGGCCTTTCGGATGGTCCTCCAGCACCCGCGTGAGCTCTTCCACAATCATCTGTTCGATTTCGCTCATCTGCGTTTTCACATACGCTTTATGAACCTTTTTCTGGAACGCGGTTTTCATCGCCGCGCGGAAGCCCGTCGGTTCCGGCACTTTTTCATCGGGCATTTCCGCCATGGTTTTCAATACGGCGCCGATCACCGAACGATCCTGGGTGCCCGGCGAGAGCAGTCGCTCTTTGTAGTAGCAATATGCAATACGATAAAGACTGTTAGCCAGTCGCACACTAGTACCGCCCGTTCCCCCCGGCTCATGCTGCCCTTCGCGGATAAACTCCAGAAAATCAATCACACTCGGCGCAAACGGTGTAACCGTGTGGGCACTGGCAATGTATAATCCGCCGTGATCATCAGAACCGCCGGTCAGTGTTTTGTTCCACGGTTCCAGACCAACGGGCGTCAGGTTATGCTTGTCAGCCAACGTCGTGATCATTTCCGGCGTGAGGCTTTTGAAAATTGCGTTGCCGATATCGCAGGCACGGGGCACCCGCGAGCCGTTGATGCCTTCGAAGCGGTTAAACATCACAATCAGCTTTTCAAACAGATCCACCGTCAACCGGTCGTTAATGCTGAAAAGTGGATGCGCAATCGTGTGAATCACACGGTTGTGGTCCATGTACTGCTGCAAGTCATAAATATTCTCCCGCAGCTTATCCATCTCCAGAAACTGGTTTTCCGTGATGCCGGAAACCAGACAGTGAATCTTGCATCCGTTTTCAGGGAAATAGGTCGTCAGCTCGGACGAAAGAAAAGTCCCCGGCAGATGAGCGATCTCCTTGGCCCCGTCGATGCAGTTGTGATCGGAAAGGGTCACAAAATCCATACCTGCTTTTTTACAGGCATCGTAGACCTCCAGCGGCTCCATAAAACTTTCCGGTGCACCGATCCGACGGAGGAACCATTCGGATGGACGGTTGGAATATTTACTATGAACATGCAGGTCGGCTTTGGATACAGCAGTGATCGTTTTCATGCCCGAAAATTCGCCTTAACCCGTTATGGCGCAATTGGCTATTGATTAGGATTACATGAGTTTATGGTGGCCCATTGATTTGCAGCACCACTGTCGATGGTGGTTTTAAACTCCCCTCTTGATTTTCCAACCATTGGAACTATGATGCCCGCCCTTTAGAAAAATATACCTCGCACAGACGCAGGGAGCGCAGGGGGTGTGGATTTATAATTTCCCTCTGCGTACTCAGCGCCTCTGCTCGGAATGAAAGATTTTCTTTTATGAGTGAGATTGAAACAGGCGGATATGAACATCGGTTCGGCGGACTCTTCCGGCTCTACGGAAAAACCGCGATGGAAAAACTGCGCGCGGCCCACGTGCTGATTGTCGGGGTCGGCGGCGTCGGCTCCTGGGTGGCCGAAGCCCTGGCGCGCTCCGGGGTCGGGCACCTCACTCTCGTCGACTGGGACGACATCTGCTTTTCCAATACCAACCGTCAGATCCACGCCATGACCGGAACGGCCGGGCGTGCAAAAGTCGACATTCTGGCCGACCGCATTCATCTCATTAACCCCGAGTGTACCGTCACCCCGATCCGCGAATTCTATTCCGACAAAAATGCCGACGAACTGATTCAGCCCGGCCTGGCCTACGTGGTGGATGCGATCGACAAGAAAAACGCCAAAATTCACCTCATCACCCAATGTGCGACCATGGGCATTCCCGTGATCGTCAGCGGTGGTGCCGGCGGTCGAATCGATCCGTCCAAAATTCAGACCACCGATCTGCGGGATTCTTTTAACGATCCCCTGCTCGCCGCCTGCCGTAAACAACTGCGCAAAAATATTCCCGGCATGCATCTGAAACATACGAAGAAATTCGGCATTCCCTGCGTCTTCTCCGCCGAGACCATTCGTTATCCGCCTCCCGACGGCGGCATCTGCTTTGAAAAACCGGCCGCTGGTGAAGGTCCCAAGCAGCTCGACTGCCAGTTCGGGTTCGGCTCCGCCACCTTCCTCACCGGAAGTTTCGGCTTCGCCATGGCCGCCCGCATCATCAACGACCTCTCTGAGTGTTGATTTAACCACAAAGACACGAAGGCACACAAATGCTCTTCGCGTAGTCGTCAAAGCGGCTCCTCGTGACCTTAGTGGTTAAACATCTAGGACATGAGGGCAAGTTCGGTACAGGACCCGAAAAACCCGATCGGGTGCGTACCAAGACGGCGCTCGCCTTCCCAGCGCTTGATCAACTCCTGCTCTTTTTTACGGTGCGTATCGTCCAGCAGAATGCGGCAATCCGGATCGAGATGACGGCCCATCACCGGAAACAAGCCGTAGCGCCCGCCCTTAATCGTTCCGGGTGGTCCATCACAGATCACCATACCAAAATCATTCGGCAAACCTGTAGGCACATCATACCACTCATATTCACCGTATGATTTCAGGGGCGCGTGGTTGACCGTCACCTGCCTGAGTTCCAATGCTTGGAGAACGTCATTCACATGATTGGCCCAGTGCGCATGATGTTCAAAGGCCCAAGCCTTGCGGTTGTATTTTTCGGCTAATATAGCAATCAACAACGTGGTGGCCCCCGATCCGCATTCCATGATCGGCCCTTCACTTTCACGAAAAATACGTTCAACCTGCTGCAGATACCGGGCGCTGGCGGAATAGCCGATATTGCCCCAGGCCAGTAAAAGCTGAATACGTTGTTGCCACCCCAGCGGCTTCTCCGTTTTTAAATATTCTCGAACTTTGCCGATGACGCGTTTGAGGTTTCTGCTCTCAACTCTACGTTTCTGTGCTCTGGAAGACATAGATGCCCTTTCGTGGAGATTATTCCAGTTCGCATAAGGATTGCGTTTGATTTGGAATATTCAGCCGGTTCATGAGCAGACAATTGGGCCCACATGAGCTCTGTGTAAGCGATTCGGCGGTTACAACCACGAAGAACACGAATGATCTTCGTGTAGTCCTAAAAGCGGCACTTCGTGACCTTCGTGGTTAAAAACAGTCTTAATAAACGGAAAGAATAATGCCTTCGAGGCCGGAGGGCAGTTCAATAAAGCCGGCCTCAAAATTATTCATCAGTTTTGAACCCAGTGGCGATTCGGGCGTAATGACAGTCACGGTTTGTCCGTCCACCTTCACCTCAGTTCCTCCGCCGCTGTTCAGCAGCATATAGGTATCCAGTTCACCTTCAAAGTCTACTTCCACCACAGCACCGACGTCGATTTCCTGGCCGGCAAAATCTTCAATCGGCATTGCCTTCAGTTCATCGATATGACGTCGCAGTTCCTGTACATGATGGGCATACCCGCGCGCGAGATACGCCGCCTCGACGCCGGTGGTATCGCGCTGCTTTTCAGCATTGGCCGCACTGAAGGCCGACGCTGCGTTCGACTGCGCGTTCGCCCGCACCTGTCGATCCAGCTCTTTTTCCAGGGTTTGGATCACCGCTTCTAAAATCATCTCTTTCATGGGCAGAAGGTATACCCTCAAATTTCCACCCATTGGAAGTTTGATTCGCAAGAACCCCGCAGTCATGATCCATCGTTTTATGAGGTAGAATCTATGCAAGACAAAATGAACTGGGAAACATTACTCAGTGGAAATCGTTTGGGGGATCATCGTAAAGCCGCAGCGAATACGACGCGCACCGGCTTTCATCAGGATTATGACCGGATTGCCTTCAGTCACCCCTTCCGGCGACTGGCAGACAAAACCCAGGTGCATCCACTTTCTCCGAATGATCACATTCATTCGCGACTGACCCATAGTCTGGAGGTGTCCATCGTGGGTCGCAGCCTGGGCATGGCGGTCGGCGAGCATCTGACTTTGCCCCCAGCCATCACACCCACCCATATCGGGCAAATTCTGCAGGCGGCCTGCCTGATGCACGATCTCGGCAACCCGCCCTTTGGGCATGCGGGCGAAGATGCCATTCAGCGCTGGTTTTCCGATGATCGGAACCAGCATCATCTCGATGGGCTGACTCCGGAACAGATCAGCGATTTTCAGTGTTTTGAAGGAAACGCACAGGCCTTCCGCATTGTGACCAATCTGGAGCATCATCCGGGCAAGGGTGGCATGCAGCTCACCTGTGCCACACTGGGTGCGTTGATGAAATATCCCTGGACCAGTGACCAGATTAAAGGGAAGAAAAAATTCGGCGCGTTTCAGGCCGAAAAATCCAACTTCGAAACCGTCGCCCGCCAGACCGGCATGCTTCAGGAAAAAACAGGGCGTTATTTCCGCCACCCGCTGGCTTACCTCGCTGAAGCGGCCGATGACATCTGCTATCGCATTATCGATCTGGAGGATGCCTTCGAAATCGGCCTACTCTCGTTCGAAACAGTAAAAAATATCCTGGAAGATATGGGTCAGACCCAGGCCGACCCTGACCTGAGCGAACGGAATCAGCTCTCCTATCTCCGGGCCGTATCCATTCACCGATCCGTTCAATCGGTCGTTCAGGCCTTTGTTGAAAACGAACAGAACCTGCTCGCCGGAACGATTCCGTTCAGCACCGATTTAATCAGTCTCTGTCCAGCCGAAATCCGGGAACCGTTGGATCATGCTGAAACCTTTGCCTATGAACACGTCTACACCGATCCCCGAAAAATGGCCCTTCAACTCGGTGGGTATAAACTGCTGGGCGATCTCCTCGAACTGATCTGCACCGCCATCCGCGAGCGTATCGAGAATAAATCCATCTCCTACCATACCCAACAGGTTATTTCTTTGCTGAAATTCGAAACCCCGAATTATGGCGACGAGCTCTATCCCTCGCTGCTCAAAGCCACCGACTATATCTCCGGCATGACCGACCACTATGCCTCGCGCATGGCCCAACAGCTCAATGGCATGAGCAAAATCTAGTGGCGTCAAATGTAGGACAGGCTATCGTCCCGCATTACTTAGAGTGACCTCTGAAAACTGGAGGGTCGGGATCCATCCCGACTGATTCCGCGGTGCGGCGGACCGGATGGAACCGTTCCCTCCATCAAAAACAGAGTCGACCGCGATCTACTGCACAAACCAAAAAAGCATCCCGAAACCGAGATGCTTTAAAAGATGGTGGGTGATAATGGATTCGAACCATCGACCCCTACCATGTCAAGGTAGTGCTCTAACCAACTGAGCTAATCACCCTCAAAAAGAGATGGGGAATATACGGATGCCCCCCACCCCTGTCAACTGGGCAACCTGCAAATTTTTCCAATCGCTGGAAACGGCAAAAAAAGTTCCCGAAAAGCCGAATGTTATCCGCTTTCGTTTTCCCCCCGCATCTGCTTTTTTAAACCCTCACTTTTTCGATCGAGGAGATAATTATGAACGTTTTAGTTGCCGGCGGCGCCGGTTACATCGGCAGTGTCACCACACAGATGCTCTGCGACGAAGGGCACGACGTTGTGGTGTTCGATAATCTGGAACGCGGCTACCGACCCGCCGTGGACCCACGCGCAAAATTTATCCAGGGCGATCTCCGCTATAAAGAGGACATCAAAAGCGCCCTGCTCGCCGAACGACCGGAAGCGGTGATCCATTTTGCAGCCTACATTGAAGTCGGCGAATCCATGGTCACCCCCATGCCGTTTTACGAAAATAACGTGAGCGGCTCGCTCAACCTGATGAACGCCATGGTCGAATCGGGCTGTAAAAAACTGATTTTCTCCTCCACCTGTGCGACCTACGGCACCCCTGAGCGCATCCCGATGGATGAATCGCTTCCGCAAAAACCCGAATCAGTCTACGGCGACTCCAAGCTGCTCTGCGAACACATGTTCCAGTGGGGACAGGATATCCACGGCATTGAGTGTGTTTTCCTACGTTATTTCAACGCCTGCGGTGCGACGGAGCAATATGGCGAAGGCCACAATCCTGAAAGCCATCTGATTCCGTTGGTCCTGCAGGTCGCTCAGGGTAAACGCGAAAAAATCTTCATGTTCGGCGATGACTATGAAACCCGCGACGGCACCTGCGTGCGGGATTATATCCACATCAAGGACCTCGCACAGGCCCACATCCTCGCCCTGAAACCCGGCATCTCCGGCCCCTTCAATTTAGGCAACGGCGATGGCTATACCGTGAAAGAAGTCATCGAAGTCTGCCGCGAAGTAACCGGTCATCCGATCCCGGCCGAAATCCAGCCGCGACGCGCCGGCGACTGTACCGCACTCGTGGCCGATGCCACCAAAGCGCGCACCGTCCTCGGCTGGGACCCACAACATGCCGACCTCAAGGAAATCGTGCAGAGCGCGTGGGACTGGCATCAGAGCCACCCCAATGGATACGAAGAATAGTTTTTCCAATGCTTGGAAAGTTCAAAGCCCCGCCCAACCGCGGGGCTTTTTTTGTGAGGTAGGGACCAATCTCCCCACGGGTCTGAGACAAAAGCCCCCACCGGCTCATCACTATTTTTTAAATCGGGAATCAGAAAAGCGGGATTTAAATGTACTTTCCGTCGGCTCTTCGAATTCCGGCTCTGGTCTGGGTTCTCTTCTTGGCCTTTGTTCAGATGACTCTCCGAATGATTTTCTCGGCCGTGCCCCCGGAGGTGCGGCGGCTTCGCGTTCCGCCTGCAGTTTTCGGATTTCATCGGGTTTGAGCGGTTTGGGGTTTCTCGGTTTAACGCCGTCAGGAAAGCCCCGCTCGCGCGGTTTTAGCTCCATGTCTTCCAAGCTGCTTTTGGGCATGCCTTTAAAGCAGTAGAGATAAAAATCCTCCACCCGATTGCGCGCCCATTCCGCTTTCTTTAAAAAAGCCAGAGCACTGGGGACCGTCGGCTGAATGCGGAAACATTTCAGCTCAATCGCGGCATCTAATGTTCGCCACCCATAAAATTCCACCAGTTCGGTCAACATGGTTTCGGTCGACAATCCATGCAGCGGACTGTTTTTCAGATTTTCTTTCGACATATGCATCACCTATCAAATTAATCGCGCAGACCATACAATGGATTTACGAATGAGACAGGGTTTAAACCGCCAATTTTGCAAACACAACGGTAGGGCTCGACCGCCGGGCGAGCCTAGGTACCATGGGGTCCTTCTTTTCCTTCCCAGGCGCGCCCGGCGGTCATGCCCTACCACAAGCGGTCGCACCCTACCTTGCCCGAAAATACGCCCTTTGGAACCTTTGTGCCGATTGCGCCTTTTCGCGGCCTTTTCTATCCCCTACTCTCCGCCGCCATGCAGAAGTTTTATCCAGGTCAACGATGGATCAGCGAAACCGAGCCCGAGTTGGGTTTGGGAATTGTGGTCGAAGCCAATGCCCGTGCAGTGCAGGTGTTTTATCATGCCGCCGGCGAGATGCGAAATTATGCCGCAGCGATGGCCCCCTTGAAACGGGTACAGTTTGCCCCCGGGGACGAGGTGGAATCCAAGGACGGCCAAAAAATTACCGTAGATTCCATTCAGGAGGATCCAAACTCCGGACTGATGACCTATGTTGCGGTCAACGGTTTCCAGCTCTTGGAAACCGACCTTTCGGACACCTCCAGTTTTGATCGACCGGAAACCCGACTGCTCAGCGGTTACGTGGATGAAAATGCATTATTTGACCTCCGACAGGAAGCGCTGCGGGCCCGACACTATTCTTCCAGCCTGCCGGTTCGCGGGCTGCTCGGTGGCCGCGTGGATCTGCTTCCCCATCAGCTTTATATCGCCCATGAAGTGAGTAACCGCCCCCTGCCGCGCGTCTTGCTGGCCGATGAAGTCGGCCTGGGAAAAACCATTGAAGCCTGCCTGATTCTCCACCGCCTGATGGTGTGCGGCATGGTCGGTCGGGTATTGATTGTTTTACCGAATGCACTGATTCACCAGTGGTTTGTGGAACTGCTGCGGCGATTTAACCTGACGTTCTGCATCTTTGATGAAGAGCGCTGCCGGGCCATAGAAGACGGCGCACCGGATACCAATCCATTTCATGATGACCAGTTGGTGCTGACCAGCATTGAATTTCTTGCCGAAAGTCCGGAACGCGCGGCCCAGGCCATTGCGTGCAAGTGGGATCTGCTGATTGTGGATGAAGCGCATCACCTGCATTGGTCGCCTACGGTAAGTAGTATTGAATATAATATTGTTGAACAGTTTTCCCTCCATATTCCCCGCCTGCTCCTGCTGACCGCCAGTCC
>CAKZQV010000308.1 GCA_937141895.1 uncultured Verrucomicrobiota bacterium | reverse complement strand
CGACGGCGAGCGTATCGACTCCGTACCCGCGTCCATTAGCAAGCTGGGTCGTTGCAAACCGATCTATGAAGATTTCAAAGGCTGGAGCACCCCGACCACCGAGTGCACGAGCTGGGATGAACTTCCGGAACAGTGCAAAAAATATGTCGAATACATCGAAGAGATTACCGGCGTAAAAGTCAGCATTCTCTCTGTTGGACCGAAGCGCTCCAGCACGCTCGTCCTCGACCGCTAAATGGAACTTCTTATGGCCACAAAAAGGCACAAAAAGCACGGAGACTTCTTTTGGAATAATCTTTGCGGTGCTTGTGCTTCTTCGTGGCGCTCCCTGACCCAATGAGCGTTGATCTCCAATCTCTGGAAAAAATTCCGCGCCATGTTGCTCTCATCATGGATGGCAACGGGCGTTGGGCCCAGGAGCGAGGCCTTTCGCGGATCGAGGGGCATAAAGAAGGAGCCCAGTCGGTTCGCGCGGTCCTCCGCGCGGCTGCACAGGCCGGGGTGGAGTTTATCACCGTCTATGCCTTCAGCACCGAAAACTGGAAGCGCCCGCCGGCCGAAGTTGAGGGGCTGATGAAGCTGCTGGTTCATTCGCTGAATGAATATGAGCAGGAGCTGCACGAAAATAAGATCCGCCTTCGCGTCATGGGTCAGTTTGAACGCCTTCCCCTTCCCGTACGAATGCGACTTCAGAAAACCATCGATGCCACGGCGGATTATACTGACCACACGCTGGTCATTGCCTTGAGTTATGGTTCCCGTACGGAGCTCGCAGATGCGACTAAAGCCATTGCTGAAAAAGTAAAATCGGGCGAAATGAAGGTAAAAGAGATCAACGAAGAAACGATCGCCAACCACCTGTATCTTCCGGACGTACCCGATCCGGAACTGATGATCCGGACCAGCGGGGAACTGCGCCTGAGTAATTTCCTACTTTGGCAGCTTTCGTATTCCGAGTTTTACATCACCGACACCTACTGGCCGGACTTTCGCGAGGAGCAGTTTTTCCATGCATTGGAAGCTTTCAACGGACGCGATCGTAGGTATGGTGGAGTTAAGAAAGTGTGACCGGAGTTTTGAATGGATAAGAAGCGGATCATCATAGCATTAAGCATTGCAGCGGTACTCGTTCCCGCTTTCAGCCTTGTTCCCTGTCGCTGGCCCGTCGGCCTGATCGGCATGCTGATCTTTGCCGGCATCGGCACCTGGGAATTCTATGGGCTCTTAAATGCCGGCGGCATCCAGACCTCAACCAAGTGGGGTATCGGCAGCGGACTGGTTTTTGTGGCGGCCACGTGGTTCAACGCTCTGGATAAACATCATATAAGCTATGAAGGCTTTCGGGTTTCGGATAATGCCCTGTGGGCGGTCCTCTTGATTGTGATCCTCTCCAATTTTTTCCGCATTCTCGCTTACCCCGATCTACGAAAAGGGCTGGAAAGCTGTATGGGAACCATTCTCGGACTCGTCTATGTCCCGCTTCTCTGGAGCTTTGTGGTTCGATTATTCCTTTTGGGCGATTTGGCCAAACCCGGTTGGGCCGCCTTTTACGTGATTCTCTGCATGAAAATGTCTGATTCAGGCGGCTATTTCTTCGGCACCCGATTCGGGAAAAACAAACTCGCCCCCACCATCTCCCCCAAAAAGAGCTGGGAAGGCCTGCTCGGCGGTTTTGTATTCTGTATCGCCGTAAATGTCATCTGGTGGATGGTATCCAAAGGCCACATTAACAGTGCCGTTCCATTCTCTCTTGTCCATGCCATCACCCTTGGCTTCCTCTTTCCCATCGTTGGAACCCTCGGCGACCTGGTTGAATCCATGTTTAAGCGGGCGGTCGATGTGAAAGATTCAAACACCATGGTGTATGGCCTCGGCGGTATTCTCGACATGGTGGACAGTATCCTATTCGCTGCACCGATGCTGTTTATCTACATTGAACTTTTCCTCAAATAACCTCACAAGGCACTACCTATGTTAGAAATCCTTTTCATCATCGTCATGATGCTTTTCCTTTTCGGCATTACCATTTTTGTTCACGAATGGGGCCACTTCTACGTGGCCAAAAAATGCGGACTGCAGATCGAAGCCTTCTCCATCGGCATGGGTCCCGCCCTCTGGAAAAAAGAGGTCGACGGTATTGTCTATAAAATCGGCGCCCTGCCCATCGGCGGCTATGTTTCCCTCCCCCAGCTCGATCCTGCTGGCATGGAGAAAGTCCAGGGCGATAACAACGAAACCCCGCGCGACACGCTGCCGGATATATCCCCGTGGAAAAAAATCGCGGTCGCCGTCGCCGGGCCGCTCTGCAATATCATCTTTGCCCTTTTCCTCGCGCTGATCGTCGTGACCTTGCCGAAAAACGAAATCGCCGACGATACCGGCGTTTTCATTGCAACCGTCGAGGCTGATAGCGATGCATACGAAGCGGGGCTTCGCTCCGGAGATGAAATCCTCTCCGTGAATGGAAAAACCGTAAAGAGTTGGTATGACACCCGCGTGGAAAGCCTGCTCAGCGGCGGAAAAGAACAGGTGGTTGAACTGACCGTTCAAAATGAAACCGACGGCATCCGGAACCTGAAAATCAACGTAAATCACCCTGAAAAATCAGCCTATCTCATAGATGGCGCGCACGAAGCTACCCCCTGCCAAATCTTCCAGACCGTGGAAGGAAGTCCCGCTCAAAAAGCAGGACTTCAAGGCAATGACACCATATTGAAAGTGAACGGCCAAATGGTGCAAGGCACCACACATTTCAGCAAAATTGTTCAGGAAAATCCCGAGGCCGAACTCGATCTTCTGATCCTCCGGGACGGAGAAAAAATCAACATTCCCGTTACCCCGGAATATGATGAAGAATATGAAAGTGCCATGATCGGCATCCACTATGGCGGCTCACAGGGGCTTCCCTGGTCGTTGCAGGGCAACCCGTTTAAACAAATCTACAGCGATTCCTCCTCCATTTTCCGCCTGCTCAAAGCGCTCGTCACCCCCAGCGAATCCAAACAGGCGGCAAGCGGACTCGGCGGCCCAGTATCCATCTTTCAGATGATCTTTATTTCCCTACAGATGAGCATGCTCGCCACGCTCGGCCTGATTCGCTTCATCAACATCAACCTGGCTGTGCTTAACCTCCTGCCCTTACCGGTGCTCGACGGCGGTCATATCTGCTTCGCCCTTTGGGAAGGCATCACGAAACGCAAGGTTCATCCGAAAGTGGTCGCCTCGTTGGTCAACGTCTTTGCCATTCTGTTGCTCTCCGCCATGGCCGTACTCACCTGGCGCGACACCGACCGCATCTGGAATGTCAGCCGTTTCTTTGGCGGCGACGATCAGAAAACTGAACAGGTTGAAGAAGCACCGGCGACTATTTCAGTCGCCGAACCACAGAATAACGAGTAACGAATCATGAACGCCGAAGGAAAACATCCTTCGAAATTCGACATTCCCTGATCGATATTCGATATTCCCTCGATGAAGCGAAACTACAAAAAGAAGCGACTCTTCGAGTTCAAACAGCTCGGACCAATTGTATTCGCTGTTTTTGTCGTTTTCATTGCCTATAAAATTCTTACCCCGCCCAGCAACGATGCTCTGCGGATCGATTCTCCGGATGGGTCAAAAACCGCGCGGCTGAAAGCCGAGTTTTATTTCGACAATCAACCGTCGTACCACGTCTACTATCGGGAAAGCGGTAAACGGGTTTGGCAAAAACTCTACTACCTTGCGGCCTACACCAATGTCCCAGCCGATCAGGCGGACCCCGGCCTCCAATGGTCGGAAGATTCCACCCAGCTCGACTTCCTGATGAACGGCACCTCCATCTGGCACCATGCCTTTGATCGGTAGGGCCGGCTGTCCTCAGCCATCCGTATATCCGCAGAGAGCCATGCGTGCATTCGGCGGAGTGAGGACACTCCGCCCTACCTGAAAAAAAACTCCCCCCAGTGTCCACAATATCCATTCGTTCCCGTCGTTATTCATAAGTTCGTGCCTCGGCACCAACTTGGGCGGTATATGGTTTCCCTCCTCTTTTCCATATACCGCCTTTTTCTTTTTCCAATCCCGAGAACTTTCCAATGATGGGAAGAGCCATAGGACTTGTTCGCCCTAGCGAAGCCAAGGCCGATACTGAGATAAAGTCCCGCCTGTATTCTGAAGCCCATGACAACAAATTCTGTTCAAACCATAAACGGTGCGATTATCTGCCTAGCAACGTGATTAATAGAAATAGGCAGAATCAGCTCTGCTGGGCTACCCCAATTGTTATGACCCCTTTGATGTGAGAGTCTACGGTTCATTGTGCAAGACCGACGCATCGCGAGAATGGCGACCATTACTCGTCGGAACGGAAGGAGGCCTAGTGTTCTGGCGTACACGCTGAGTCAGACAAAACACAAGGCACAACGACTCATCCGGAACGTTTAACTCGTTGATACACCTCTGTGGTAAAATCAGATTTCCAACGGTCTGTTTCCTCTTTCTGCTTTCCAATGCTTGGAAAATCTGGAGAATGCGCGGTTTTGTTTAAGGAAGGATTGCCACGAGAAACACAGGAATTCACAAAGACTCGGACTGTTTATTTTCCAAGCGGATTTGTAGTGCGTGCTTTATTGAAAAATGAACGCGCAGGTAGACCCAAAAACGCGCTCTTCGCTACACAAAGAAGCCCGTCCTACACTGCTTTACGAGGAACAGGATAAACAATCCCGTCTTTGTGCTTTTTGTGCCTTTTTGTGGCCATAGAACATGGCGCTACTCAGTTTACAGAATATTCAGAAAGCCTTCGGCGGTCCTCAGCTGCTGAACGACGCCACGTTGCAGATTGAGCGGGGCGAGCGCATCTGCCTGGTTGGACGGAACGGCGAGGGAAAATCGACGTTGCTGAAGATTCTCGACGAGACCATTGAACCGGATGATGGCGAACTGATCCGACAGCCCGGACTTAAAGTACGACGGCTGCGTCAGAATGTTCCGAACGATATTTCTCAGACGATTGAAGAGCTGGTCTTCCAGGGATTGGAAGATCCGCACGATGATTTGGTGTCGCATCAGGCGACCGACCGCGCAATTTCTCTGGGTAATCTGGAAAACCACCAAAACTATAACGAACTCTCTGGTGGTCAAAAACGCCGCGCGCTTTTGGCCCAGGCCCTGGTTTGTGAGCCCGACATTCTGGTCCTGGATGAGCCGACCAACCATCTGGACATTGAATCGATTAAATGGATGGAAAACTTTCTGCAGCGCTACAAAGGCACGATTGTTTTTGTGACGCATGACCGCGCCTTCCTCCGCCAACTGGCGACGCGCATTGTGGAGCTGGACCGCGGGAACCTGCATTCGTGGGCGTGCAACTACGACACCTACCTGAAGCGCAAACAACAGCTTCTGGATGGCGAGGCCGAGCAGTGGGCCCAGTTTGATAAAAAACTGCAACAGGAGGAGGTCTGGATTCGTAAAGGCATCAAGGCGCGGCGCACGCGGAACGAAGGCCGTGTCCGGGCATTGGAAAAAATGCGC
>CAKZQV010000307.1 GCA_937141895.1 uncultured Verrucomicrobiota bacterium | reverse complement strand
ATTCTGGGTCTCGCCACCACCTTAACCTCCGGTTTGCGCCGGAGGTTTTTTTGTGCCCGGAGGGATAGGGGAACAAAATGGTGCTGAAACAGACTTCCAAAGGTTGGAGGGGGATTGTAGATTCCGCCGTCTTATGAGCAGACCCTGTATATTTTTTGACCGAGATGGAATTGTGAATGAATCACCGGGCCCCGGCTATGTCGAGCGCTGGGCGGATTTTCATCTGCAGCCGGGCTTTGTGGCGGCGTTGAAGGTGGTTACGGACAAGGGCTATCCGGCGGTGATTGTGACGAATCAGCAGGGTGTGGCGAAAGGGCTTTATTCCGAGGAAGAGCTGAACGGGATGCACGGGAATATGCGGGCCGAGCTGCGAAGCCATGGCGTGGATGTGCTCGACGTATTTCAGTGTATTCATTTTGCGGCGGATGATTGTGCATGCCGAAAGCCGAAACCGGGCATGATTTTCCAGGCTTCGGAAACATATGATTTGGACCCGTCTGCTTCCTGGATGATCGGGGACAGTGAGAAGGATGTGGAAGCAGGTCAGGCGGCGGGATGCCGAACAATCCGCGTCTGCCCGAAAGATGAAGAAACAAAGGCTGAGTTTCAGGTGGAAACGATGGATGAAGCTGCGGCCCTCTTGGAGAAGGAGCTTGAACCGTGCGTATAGTTGAAACAAACAGTCCGGATGAAACTTGGGAACTGGCGGCGGAACTGGCCGATGAATTGGGGCCGGGAACGGTCATGGCTCTTCATGGGGATCTAGGTGCAGGAAAAACCTGTTTTATTCAGGGCTTTGCCGCTGCGCTCGGGATTGATGAGCCGATCACAAGCCCGACGTATACCTTGATCGGCGAGTACGAAGGCCGGCTGCCATTGCATCATATCGATCTCTATCGTCTGTCCGGGCCGGTTGAAGCGCTGGGCCTTGGGCTAGAGGAATATTTTGATGTAAATGGTATTACGGCCATTGAATGGGCGGAACGGGCCGGCGACCTGCTGCCGGACGACATGCTCCATATTGAAATTAAGGCCGATGAAAAGACGGGCACCCGTACATTCCGGATCTATAAAGAAGGTGAAGTATGAAGATTTTTGCCATTGAACTCAGTTCGCGTTTCGGAAGCATTGCCATTCTTGAAAACGGTGTGGTGACGGCTGAGAAAAGCTGGGAGGAAAATTTTAAAAACCGCCAGCAGCTGTTTGATGCCATGTCTGAGCTGGAAAGCGACTGGCCCAGCGTTGACCTGTTTGCGGTGGGTCGCGGTCCGGGCGCGTTCTCCGGCATGCGCATTGGGTTCACGGTCATTAACGCGCTGGCGGCACCGGAAAAAAAGCATGTTTATGCGCTGAACAGCGGCGCGGCACTGGCGTCGATCTGCGATGCGGAAAAAACCGTGATTGTGGGGGACGCGCGCCGGAATAAAGTCTGGGCCGGCATTTTTAAGGGGAACGAGCTGGAGGGCGAATTTCAACTGATGGAGCGCGATGAATTGCAGGGCTTTGTTCCGGAAGGTGCGCTGGTCGTCAGTCCGGATCAGGATCGTTTGACCGATCTGCTGGCCGATTTCCAAGGTCTGGAAGAGCCGAAGTTTCCAACGGCTGGAAAACTGGGCGAGCTGGTGTATGACCGCTTTATGAAAGGCATTGCGTCCGAGACCTTTGAACCGCTCTATATGCATCCACCGGTTTTCATTGAACCGCTCTTCCCGGCTTAATTAATTTTTTATCGCCGGTCTGACCGACGATGATCCCGGTGACAATCAGGACCATGCCCACCAGGCTGGGCCAGGTGGGCGATTCCCCGGGAATAAAGATCCACGCAATGATGGAGCCGCAGAGCGGAATAAGGAATTTCCAGAGGTTGAGCTGCGAAACTTTGATCCGGCTGAGCAGGAAAAACCAGATGGCAAAGGCCGTGGCGGAGATGGTGGAGAGCCAGAGTAGGTTGCCATAATAGACGCCGGGCAGGGCCATTTTCGGCAATCCTTCA